>CAITOG010000328.1 GCA_903893955.1 uncultured Actinomycetes bacterium | reverse complement strand
TCGACGACACGGAGCCCCTCGCGTCCGATCCGAATGGGCAATGGTCGATGCGATCGCTCAGACGATCGTCGCCATGACTTCGAGCGGCGTCACGGACTTCTCGTGAACTATCGGGGCTAGGGACACGTTGAGAATGCTCCGATGGCCCAACTACCTGGCGGACCCTCCAAGTGACACCACTTCAGGGGACGTCAACGCGCAGTGTCCCACCACAAGGTTGCGAGCGAACGAACTTGAGGGAGTTGTGAGACCTCGAGGAACCTGCGGACTTCTTCTTCCCGATCCTCGGGCAGACAGAGTCTGATCCGCATGAAGCGCGCCGCTTGAGACAAGTCGTGCTCGGTTCGCATTGGTCCGTCCCAAAGTTCGAGACGAGGCGTCACGCCGAGCTCTTTGAGGACCTCGACCAGGTCTTGTGGCGTCGGGTCCTTCGGCCGCTCGAGACTCCAGAAGTGCCGCCAAGCTTCCGACATCGTCGACAAGGGGTGAGCTGTCGGGAACTCAAGAACCACTCGATTCCGCGCAAGGTTGTTGGCTGCGACGAGAAACGGAACGATGTCCCCCACGTTGTAGACGACATGATGGACGGCCGCGACCTCGCACTTCGGCGTTTGCGCAGCTACGTCTGGCCAATCCCCAGCGACTGTGGTGACAGGAATTCCCAATCGTTCGGCGTTTCGTTGGTACATCGCCAGCATTGCTGCCTGGTGGTCGACCCCGACTGCCCGCCGCACATCGGGCACTAGAGCGAACGTAGCGATGCCTCCACCGCACCCAATGTCCAAGACGCTGGCTTCAGTCCCGAGCGCCTCTCGAGCTCGGTCGTGCGACGGGGATGCGGTAATCAGTTCAGGCAGGTCGAACAACTCAGGAGGATGAATCCAGGGGCTTTCAGGTGCCTGATGAAGAATCTCGTCCGGGATCGCCCAGGCGGCGAGATCTCGGCGCCACTTCTCGGCAGCGGTCATCTCGAACTATCGACCGAACACTCGTGCGAGGAGACCCGGACCCTTCGCCGCAGCGAGCTGTTCAGCAGTGCACGAGCATCTCTGATCTTTCGGAACGTCGGCGAGCGCCTGCTCGATGTGTTGCCCACAACCCTTCCAGGTGGGCTTCCCACAGTTCGTGCACGTTGTTTGACTGCACATGTCCCTTACCCTCTCTTCGTTGACTTTGGCGCGCCGATGTCGACCCCATGTGCTGCGGGTGAGTGCAGCCACGTCTGGTAGCCACCGTCGAGGTTCTTGACGTTGAAACCGAGCTCACCCAAGAGCAGGGTTGCGGTGTGCCCACGGATACCGACTTGGCAGGTCACGACAAGATCCTTCGTCGTGAGCTCTCCGACTCGCTCGCGGATCTGATCGAGCGGGAGATTTCTCGCACCTGGCATGTGACCTTGTTGGAACTCCTCACTGGTCCTCACGTCGATCAGCTCGTAGCCATGTTCCTGGTGGGAGGCGACCTCGCTCCATTGGATCGGGGTACATAGCCCACTGAGAACGTTCTCGGCCATGTAGCCGAGCATGTTCACAGGATCCTTCGCTGAGCCGAATGGTGGTGCGTACGCGAGTTCAAGATCTGCCAGCTCTGGCGCTGTGATGCCACCTCGGATTGCTGTCGCCAGCACGTCGATTCGCTTGTCGACGCCGATGCCGCCGACGCCTTGTGCCCCGAGGATCTCACCGGACACGGGATCGAAGATGAGTTTGAGCGCCATTCGTTCTGCCCCCGGGTAGTACCCGGCATGCGAACCGGGGTGTGCGTGGACCATGGCCACAGCACGACCCGCCTCTCGCAAGCGCTTCTCATTCCATCCAGTGGTCGCGACCACGAGGTCGAAGACCTTGACGATCGCCGTGCCGATCGTCGGGATCACGCGAATGTCCAGTCCAGCGATGTGGTCGGCCACGACGCGACCTTGACGGTTGGCGATATTCGCAAGCGGCACAAGCGTTGCACTGCCGTCGAGGGCGTCCACCTTTTCAGCGGCATCACCAATGGCATAGATAGAGGGGTCGCTGGTGCGGTTGAAGCCATCGACCGTGATGCCGCCACGAGGACCTACGGCGAGACCGGCCTCATGAGCCAGATGCACGTCGGGTCGCACTCCAATGGCCACGATGACGACATCACCGGGGACCGTGCGACCTTCGGCAAATTCGACGTGATGTTCGGTGATCGCACTGACGGTCGAGTCGAGCAACACTTCGACACCATGGCGTTCAAGCTCCTCGCTCACGAGTTGCGCCATCTCAGGATCCAGCGGAGCGAGTACTTGGGGCGCCGCCTCGACGACGGTTGTGGCGATGCCTCGGCGGCGGAGATTCTCGGAGATCTCGAGACCTATGAAGCCTCCGCCGATAATGACTGCAGTGTCTGGCTGGGATGCGACAACTTCGGTCATGCGCTCGACATCTTCAACGGTGCGAAGCGGGTAGGCCCGCTCGATTCCGGGAATTGGCGGGATGACTGGCGAAGCCCCTGGACTGAGGACCAATTTGTCGAAGGAGATTTCCGACGTCGCACCCGTCTGAAGATCGCGAATCTCGACCACCTTGTCCTCGGGTCGGATAGCCGTGACGTCGGCTCCAACTCGAACATCGAGGCGGAACCGCTCATGGAGTGATTCCGGAGTCTGGAGCAACAGGTCTGCCTCGTCTTCGATGACGCCACCCACGAAGTAGGGCAGACCGCAGTTGGCATAACTGACGTGGCCGCTTCGCTCGAGGACAATGATCTCAACGTCAGCGTCGAGACGGCGAAGACGCGTAGCTGCTGACATCCCACCGGCGACTCCACCAACTATGACAACCCGCATTTCGCCTCCTACGCCAGGCTCAAGAAGAGCTTCTGCAATCGAGCGGAGACTGCGTCGGCGTCCATTGTCGGATCAGCCATGCACTCCTTCAGGCTCGACGAGATCATGGTGAAGGCTGCCGTGTTGACCGCTTTGCTGACTGCCGCCATCTGGGTGACGATCGTCTCGCAGTCGCGGCCCTCCTCCAACATGCGAACAACTCCACCGAGTTGGCCATTCGCTCGCTTCAGGCGATTGAGGATGAGTGCGATCTGTTTCTCATCTTGAAGCGTGTGTCCCTCGACTGCTGCAGCCATCATGGTCCTTTCCGGAATATGTTAATACCCTAGAGGGTATCAGAATGGGGGGCCGAAGGTGCCTCGGTGTGACTGGGTCCTCCAGTAGTCGGCGAGAATCGCAGCCGCTGCAATTGCCCGGCTGGCTCGCCGCACGTGCTGCGTTCGAATGATCCTGGAGATTTTGGGGTGGATGCAGACGAGCATCCGAGTCGCAGCTGCACGGCGTTCCTTGGAGTGCGCAGACGACGGCTTGCAAACCTCACGAGTTCAATTGCTCTTCACTGCGCATCACTCAACATCACGATTAGGGACCTTCGCCCCTGTTCGATATACCCCTAGGGGCTTACTCTCGGAACCACAGCACCTGAGTCACCCCGTTGAGTGGTCCAGGGGTGACGAGGTGCGACTGAGCAATGAAGTCTGACTTTGTGAGGGAGTGGTGATGATGCGGAACGAAGGAAACATCGACAGGATCGTGCGGGGTGTCGTCGCAGTGGTTGCGGCCGTCATCGCGATTGCTGTCGGGCCAGGAAATGTTGGCGGGATCGTCCTCTGGGTGGTGGCGGCGATCATGGCGGTCACGGCGATCTCCGGAATGTGCCCGATCTACCGGCTCCTCGGTATCAGTACTCGATCAGGCCAGCAGCACTAGGAGCGAAGTTCGGAGATGTCGGCTTCATGGGGATGACGCCAGCGTCTTCCCCTTTCGATCCTTCCCACAGTCCAGGACGTCGTGGCGGCACGACGGTATCGTTGGGCTCGCACCCTGCGTGAATTTTGTCCCTCGAACAGCGAGGTCGTCGCGGGCTGATAATCCCGAGGCCCAGGGTGGGGGAGAGACGGTACAGCAGTCCGGTTCGCGCATTGTGAACTACTCCTGACCGAACAATGATCGAGAGTGTGACGCGGAAGATGAAACTCGGCCCACGCGGAGAATTCGAGCCGGTGACGAGACT
>CAITOG010000327.1 GCA_903893955.1 uncultured Actinomycetes bacterium | reverse complement strand
TGGCATCCTTGGTGGTGTAGAAGGTCCGGCCGCCGTTGACTCGGGCAATCTGCTCGACGAAGGGGTACTGGGTGCGTTCGAGGTCGAGGGCGAAGGTGTTGATGGTGATGTTGGCCCGAGTGCAGCGCACCACCTCAGCCATCGTGAGGTGCAGGGTCTCTGGGACCGGCGGGTAGTTGAACTCCGGCTCGCCCCATCGATTGATGTGGGCAGTGGGTTCGCCATCGGTCACCACGATGATCTGCTTTGTCCCCTGTTGGTGGGCCAGCATCTGGCGACTCATGGCCAGGGCGTGCTGGAGGTTGGTCCCGTAGATGTAGTCCCACATCACCGTCGGCAGCTCGGCGGGCTTGATCTCCCGGGCCACCTCAGAGAAGACCACGAGGCCGAGGTAGTCGCGCGGGTACCGGGTGGCGATGAGCGTCTGGAGAGCCATCGCCATCTTCTTGGCCGGGACGAAGTTGTCTCGCATCGGCATCGACATCGACAGGTCGATGCACAGCACGGTCGCAGAGCGAGCCAGCGCCTCGGTCTCGACCACCTCGAAGTCCTCCGCCTCGAGCTTGACCGGCGTCCCTCCCCCGCTGCGCGTGACGGCGTTGTGCACCGTCCTTGAGAGATGGAGATTGAGCGGATCGCCCGGCTCATAGGGACGCGTGGTCTCCTCGCGGTCGTGACCGAAGCCGATGTAGGTCGACTGGTGTTGCCCCACCTTGTCGCCTCGCAACTGGGCGAACAGATCCTGGAGCGCCTTGGATCCCAGGCGGCGCACGCCATGTGCGGTCAGCTCCATCGAGCCGCCCTTGTTCGAGATGAGGCCGGCGTCCTCGAGCTTCTTGACCACCGAGGCGAGCCGATCGAGCTGGCGGGCGGCGTCTTCGCCGAGGTTGCGCCGCACCGCGTCGATGTCGATCTCGCCGAGCGCTGAGGCTGACGAGGCAGTCGAGAGGAGGTCCTCCATCGACTCGAGCTCGGCGAGCTGGCGAGCGGCGTCGGCCGCCTCGGACATCCGCATCGAGCCTTCGCCCTCGAAGCGGTAGCTGTCGCCCCAGTTGAGATCAGGGAACGCTTGACGGAGGTTGGCGTTCAGCCGCTCCATCGACCAGCGAAGATCGAGGTCGTCGAACATCGCCTCGGCGAGCCCTTGGAGCTCTGCTCGCTGCTCTGGACTCAGCGAACGCCACATCGCCTCGGCGGCAGCCATCTGCTTCGCCAGCTGCTCGAGGAGGTCATCCAAGTTCTCGGCGTCAGGGAACATATCGCCGTACTTGTCCATGAACTCCTCGAACGTCGGGTCGAGGTCCTCGCCCCGTGATCGCTGCTCGAGCATCTGGCTGAGCGCGTCCATCGCTTCCCTGACCCGAGCCATCTGCTCGGGGTCGGTGTTGCTCATCGCCTCCGACATCCCCTTGAAGTAGGTGTCGGTGATCTCTTGGCGCAGCTCCGCCTCGAGCTCCTCGAAGGCCTCTCTCGCCTCGCTCGAGGTGAACTCATAACTGCGCAACGAGCGGATCCTGCCGGCAAGATCGTCGGGGAGCAGCTCCAAGGCGAGCTGTCGCTCCGACACCACCTCGTCGGTCACCGCCTGTCGGCGCTCATCGCCTGACGCTGCCGCTTCGGCGGCGAGCTCGTCCAAGCCGCCACGCTCCATCGTCTCGATCTCGCCGAGGCGATCCCGGTACCGAGCCAGCTCGCCGTCCGGATCCCCCTGGCTCAACAGCTCGTCGCGCTTGCGTCGCGTCTGCTCGAGGAGATCGCGAAGCCCTTCGATTCGCTCCCCGTCTGGCAGGTCGACCCCGCCTCGAAGCAGTCGCTCGAGCGCATCAGAGAGGTCACCGGTCCCGAGCAGGTCGTCGCCAAGCGCCGCCAACAGCTCCTCAGGGTCGAGGTCGGAGAGCTCTTGGCTCCCATCCCACGCCGAATAGTCGTAGCGGGCGCCGCTCACGTCAGCCCCTCGAGCGGTAGAGGGCCCGGGCCCCGGAGGCGTCCTTGTTGAGACGCTTGGTCAGGTGCATCCCTTCCAGCAGGAACTCGAGGGCGGACGCCATCTCTGCGTCGCCGGCGCTCTCGCCGGCGAGGCGCCTGGTCGGAGGCTCAAGGACCGGCACCGACGCGAGAAGCTCCAGATAGCTGGCAATCGGTAGGTCGTCGCCGGTGTGGGCGACGACCTCTCCCTCGAAGGCCTCGACGATCTCGGAGGCCTCAGGAAGGGTGACCATGTCCCGGAAGACCAGCAAGGTGGCGGCCGCGAAGAGCTGGGCGACGACCTCGGCCTCTCGGCCCTCCTCCATCGCCTCGATCTCGATCTTGCCCTGGGTCGAGGCGAGCGCCGCACTCAGGTCGGTGAGGCGAGGGACGACGGTGCCCTCGTGGAGTCGAAGTGCGCGACGAAGGGCGTTCGCCACCACCGACTCATGGTTGGCGATGGTCAGTCGGACCGACACGCCAGAGCGCTGATTGAGCATCGGGCTTCGTCTCGCCAGGTGGCTCGCCTCGACGATGATCCGCTCGATGAACCACGGCACCACCACCGGCAGGTGGGTCAAGGGAGGTCGTGCCTCCTGGGCGACGATCTCGATCTCGGTCTCGATCTCTCGGGGGTAGTGCGTCCGGATCTGGGCACCGAAGCGGTCCTTGAGCGGCGTGATGATCCGTCCACGGTTGGTGTAGTCCTCGGGGTTCGCCGTCGCCACGAGCACGATGTCGAGGGGGAGGCGGATCCGGT
>CAITOG010000326.1 GCA_903893955.1 uncultured Actinomycetes bacterium | reverse complement strand
CGACCTTTGCCGCATCATCGGTGGTGATGTCGATCTTCTCGATGATGATCCCGGACGGGAACTCCTGGGCGAGCTGGGCCGCCTGTTCGGCGGTCTCGGTGGTGGCGATGACGGTGTGCCCCCGGGCGAAGAGCTCGAGGCTTGCCAGCTTTCCGAAGCCAGAGCCTGCACCAGTGATCAAGACGCGCTGTGCCATGGGCAGAACCTAGTTGCCACGAGCGGCAGGCACCTCGTCGACCGATGCCCACCCGAGCGAGTCGAGGCGGGTCGCTCGAGACGAGGAGCCGCCGCGGAGCCGATCGACGAGCGTCGCGACCACGACCACGCTCAAGGTGATCCTGAGCGTGCCGGTCTCGAACCTGAAGCGGTTGTTCTCTCCGTACTCGGTGAGCGAGGAGACGAGGAAGGCCTGCGCGAGCAGTGCCCACGTGAGCAGCAGTGCCCAGCTGAGCCGGGGTCGACGGCGGCGTTCGACCAGAGCGACGATCGGAGCGCCGATGATCGCGAGTGCGCTCAAGACCACCTCGGTCCATGCCATCTGATCGAGGGGTGTCGGCTGGTGGTCGAGGATCACCAGTGGGAGGTACGGATCGCGCACGACCTGGAGATCGATCAGGTGGTCATAGGCGGCGACGTAGCCCTTGAGCTCCTGGTGGTTGGTGAAGAGGTAGTACTGGTCGCCCGGAATCGCCCAGATCCGGAGTCCCATCCCGACCGTGTGGAGGTAGTGGGCTGGTTCCGTGACGATGAAGGCCAGGTCGTCGTGGAGCGAATGCGCCGACGCCGTCTCGTAGCCCGGGTTGTTCAGGTTGGGTTGGCCATCTGAACGTGTCACCTGTGCCTGTGCTGCCGGTCCCGAGGTGACGGGGCGGATGCGATAGGCGCGAAGGCTGCTGAACGCCGGGACCAGCGCGGTGCGAGAGAGGGTGCCATCAGCCACGAGCTGGCGCACGAGCGGTCTCGGGGCGGCACCGGTGGTGACGTGCGCCAGGTTCATGCCGAGCCAGGTGCTGGTCGTGGGCGCACCGGTCTCGACCCACATCGCGGATGACCACGCGACCAAGAGCAGCGCAGGGAGGGCCAGGCCGACGACGATCTGTCGGAGCGAAGCTCGAAGGACTGCAGCCACGACCACGAACACGACCAGCACCATGACGGGCTGGTACGAGGTGTTGGTGAGGGCGAGCGTGGCTGCGATCGCACCGAAGAGGCCTGCTCTCGAGCCAGAGGGTCGCTCGAAGAGGCGGACTGCGGCCCATGCGGTCGCTGTCGCGAGGGCGGCAGCTGGTGCTGCATAGAAGAGGGAGGACGAGAACAAAAGTGAGGCCGGGTCGGCGACGACGAGGACCACCGTCACCGCCAGGGCGAGACCTCTGGCGATCCCGAGCAGCGTCATTGTCGAGTAGGTGGCGAGCGAGATGACGAGGCTGCAGGCCAGGAGGCCGATGCCAGCGGCAGATGCCTGGAGGTGCGCGGGGAGATGGAGCAGGGTGCCGACAGCGAGGTTGTAGAGGGGCGGCTGCATGATCAGCGACCCCGAAGCGCTCAGCAGGTCATGGCGAAGCAGGTTCAGATCGAGGAGCTGCCAGGCGTGCTGGTTCGCCGTTGGGCCAATGGGTGAGAGGTCGACGTGCAGCCCTGCTGCCCAGGCCAGCGTCCTGGCGAGCAGGGTGAGGCCGGCGACGATCCAGATGAAGGGGTCGATGGACCGAACCCTCTCTCGGGACGTTGCTGGCACGGCCGTGAGCCTAGGTGCGCGGCGCTCGCCACCTCGGTTGGGAGAGGTCGAGCCACGGTGCCCGGGTGGCCATTGCGCGAGGGTTCCGATACCCTGCGAACGTCTGTCGGACCTGCTTCGTCCTCGGCACGTGGGGTCGGAGCAGGAACCGCAGGCCAGGAGAGGTGCGAGAGCGGCCGAATCGGAGTCACTGCTAATGACTTGACCTGGGAAACTGGGTCCGTGGGTTCAAATCCCACCCTCTCCGCAAAGTGCGTGGCGCCCGAGCGGGTCCCCGCCGAGGAGCTCGTCAGGGCGCTGACGGGCCGTGCGCAGCGCACGCGGGGCTGAACTGGAGCTCGGTCACGATGGCACTGGGGATGCGGTGGCATCGGGAGCACATGGGCCAACATGGCCAAGACCCTCGAGGAGCTCGACGATGAACGCACCCACGCTGGACCGACAGGCGACAGGTCTGTCGAAGTGGCTCCCGATGCCCTTCGTGGCGCTCGGCGTGTCGATGATCATCGTCGACGCCACCATCGTCAACGTCGCGATCCCGACGATCATCCGGGAGCTCCACGTCAGTGCGACGACCGCCGAGTGGTTCAACTCGATGTACTCGCTGGTCTTCGCCGCCCTCTTGATCACCCTCGGCCACACCGGCGATGTGTGGGGGCGCCGTCGGCTCTTCGCCACCGGCGTCGTCGTCTTCGTCGGTGCCAGCCTGGTTGCCGCCACCGCACCGTCAGGAGGTGTCCTGATCCTCGGCCGCTTCCTGCAGGGCATCGGCGGCGCCATGATCCTCCCGGCCACCCTCTCGACGGTCAACGCCATCTATGAGGGCAAGGATCGGGCCATCGCGTTCGCCATCTGGGGTTCCACCATCGGCGGGATGGCGGCGATCGGCCCGCTGCTCGGTGGCTGGCT
>CAITOG010000325.1 GCA_903893955.1 uncultured Actinomycetes bacterium | reverse complement strand
CACCCCGGTGTTGCCGAGGAAGGTGGTCGCCACGGAGCGCCAGAAGGCGCGTGAGTGGTCTGCGTCGGGCATCTTGTTGGTGTTGATGGCCTGGAAGTTGCCAGGCGCCGAGAACTGCAGGGTCAAGATGACCGCCATGTGTGCGGTCTCGAGCTCCTCGACGTAGCGGATGATGGCGTGCTGGTAGGTCGCAGCCGAGATCGCCGCCTGGCTGAGGCCGAGCCAGCAATCCTCGTTCAGCCCGATCCGCACAGTGTTCGCCCCCCAGGACTGCATCGCAGTGACCGTCCCGACGTTGCGAGGCCCGATGAAGGGGCGGCCGTCAGCGGCACAGGACCACCCTGAGTCAGAGCGGTTGACCCCGATGAGCCGCACCGGCGTCCCTGCGCCGTTGACGATCTGGTTGCCTTGCACCGCAACAGTGACCGGGGAGGTGAACGTGGGCGCGGCGCTCGTCGGCGTGACGGCGACGAGGCTGCTCGACAGGCAGGTGGCGACAAGCCCGACGAGGGCAATGGCGGCAGAGAATCGGCGTCGCATGGCGCCCCACGATAGGCGGGCAAGGACGGTGGCGGCTCGCGGCCCCATGTCGCTCGCCTCCCCTGCTCTCGCACAGCACAGCCCCGCACCTGTGCTGGGGCAGACTTGGGAGAGCCACAGAGGAGAGGCACTCGGCGATGGCAGCAGATCAAAGTGGGGCCCGTCCGTGAGCAGACTGCTCTCGACACGCCTTTCAGCAGCCGATCTCCTCGCGCTCCGCGCTGCGCTGGTCCCTGGCGAGGCCGGGCACGACGCCTACCGCCGGTGGGCTGCCACCACCGACCTCGAAACCCTCGACTTCGGGACGCTTCGGCTCATCCCCTTGATCGCAGCGGCCGCTGAGTCACATGGGGTGCCCGCCGATGACCCTCTGCTGACCAAGCTTCGAGGCATCGCCAAGCTCGGCTGGCTCACCAGCCAGTTCGAGGTTGGCCACGCTCTTCGCGACGCGCACGTTGTCCTCGACGCTGGGATCCCTCTCCTCGCCACCAAGGGACTCGCAGTCCTCGCGCTCAGCGAGGTGGATCTCGCCCGCCGGCCAATGGATGACGTCGACCTCACCGTCCACCCCGCCGACGCCAACGAGGCGCTGCGTATCCTGGCCACCCTCGGCTACCGACCGGTCCCGTGGATCGCGTCGACACCGATGTGGCAGCGCCACGGACCCACGTGGTTCCTCGAACACTTCCACTCCATCGATCTCGCCAACGATGCGGGCATCAAGATCGACCTCCACTGGCATCCGATGAGTTCACGACCTACTGAGCCTGTCACCACCCATCTCTGGGAGGGCTCGGTCTCGACGGTCGTCGAAGGTCTCGCCTGCCAGGCGGAGTCAGCACCCGATGCGCTTGTCCACGCCATCATCCATGCGCAGTTCGACAGCGGCGTCGGCGCCCGCTGGGCTGCAGACGTCGTGACGCTGCTGCGAGCTGATGGCGAGCGGTTCGATTGGGATCGCATGATCGAGACCGCCCACGTTTGCGCGTCGAGTGCTGTGATCGCCGATGCACTCGAGGTCGCCGCCGGCCACCTCGGGGTTCATGTCCCACCGGACGTCTGGGGCTCCCTCGCCGCACAGTGTCGAGCCGAACGTTTGGCCGTGGCGGTCCAGCCGGCGACCGACTTCCTTGCGCTCCACCGACCGGCACTGGCAACGGCTCTCCGCCGACCAGGGCAGGGCCTTGCCATCCTGACCGGTCACCTCTCGGGTCGTCGGAGCGATCACTGAGTCACTCGCTCGCACCGCCAAGCCTGGCAAACTCGCCCGATGGCGGACATCGATGACGTGCGACGATCAACCAACGACGCCGGTCTCGACGCTGGTGCCTACCAGGCGCGCTTCGATGCCCTCGCTGCCACAGGCGTCGACGTCCATGGTGAAGCCACGCTGGTCAGAGGTTTCAACCCGTCGAGCGTGCTCGACGCAGGCTGTGGAACCGGCCGAATCGCCATCGAGCTCGATCGCCATGGCATCGACGTCGTCGGCGTCGACATCGACGCCTCGATGCTCGACCAGGCGCGCCAGCGCTCCCCTGGGCTCGTGTTTCTCCAGGCCGACCTGGCTGACCTCGCCCTCGACCGCACCTTCGACGTGGTGTTGCTCGCCGGCAATGTGCCGCTGTTCTGCGCTGTTGAGCGGCGAGAAGACCTCATCCGATCCTGTGCTCGCCACGTGACGCAGGGTGGCGTGATGATCATCGGTTTCCAGCTCCACCGAGGCTTCGACCTCGACGTTCTCGACTCGGTCGCAGCCGCAGCCGCAGCCCACCTGACACCAGTCGAACGGTGGTCCACGTGGACACGAGACGCCTTCCAAGCAACCAGCGACTACGCCGTCTCGATCTTCGAGCGCCCGCTCGACGTCATCTCAACGTGACTCGAGGACGCCACCGATCTGACGCGACGAATCAATCCTCATCGTCGACGAGCATGGCGATCCTGGCGTAGGCCGGACTGGTCACGACCGACTCGCGGGGTCCAAATGCGGCGACGTGTCCGGCCTCGAGGATGAGCAACCAGTCGACCTCTGCGACCGCTGCCAGCCGGTGCGTGACGATAATCGTCGTCGTGGCGTCGAGTTCCTGGATCGACTGGCGGATGAGCAGCTCGCTCTGTGCATCGACGGCGCTCGTCGGTTCATCGAGGATCAGCAGTCGAGGTGAGCCTGCCAGCGCTCTGGCCAAGGCGAGCCGCTGGCGCTGGCCGCCAGAGAGATTGCTGCCAGCATCTCCCACGACTGCCTCATAACTCCCCTCCATGAGCTCGATGTCAGCATCGATGCGGGCACGAATCGCCGCATCGACCACCACAGATCGAGGCAGCTGGCGAAAGAACTCGATGTTGCTCGCCACGGTGCCAGCAATGAGTCCGGCATCCTGTGTCACCACGGCGACGGTGCTTCGGCCAGCCCCTTCGACCACCTCGTCAGGAGCTGCGCCGCCGATCGAGATTCGTCCGGTCTCTGGCTGCAGGATGCCGAGGATTAGCTGGCTCAGCGTGGTCTTGCCAGAGCCGGAACGGCCGAGGATCCCGAGGCTCTGGCGATCAGGTACCTCAAAGCTCACGTGATCGAGGACCGTGCCTCGTCCTGGGTACGAGAACGAGACATCGTCGACCACGACGTTGAAGGTCGTCGGCTCGACGCCGGTGGTGATGCTGCGCGCCGCGGCGTCGAACCGACGCACTTCATTGGCGACGCTCTCGAGGAGCGCTGACTGCGAGTGTGCGCTGGCGGCGAAGCTCTGCATGTTCGTCGCCAGGGGAATAGTGCGCATGATGATCACGAAGACGGCGGCCGCAGGTGCCAGCGAAGCACTGCCGAGCACCTTGATGAAGCAGAGTCCCAGGATCAAGAAGATGACACCAGCCAGCTGATAGGAGAGCGGCGACACCTGAAGGAGGAACTGCGACCGCTCAAAGATCCTCCCGCTGCGGTCGTTCTGCTCCTCAAGTCGCTCGACCGCCGTCTTCTCGACGCCAAGGATCCGGAACTCACGTGCGAGTCGGGTGAACTCGTTGACACGTTGGCCGATCAGTGCGTTCTCGCCCTTGAGCGATTTCGACGCGCTTCGAATTCGCTTCTGGAGCGGCCGCAGGAGGAAGGACAGGGTCAGGCCCGCGGCGACGACGCCGATGGCCAGCAGCGGACCCACGATCAAGGCGACCAGCATCAGGGCGCTCACGCTCGCGGCCAGCGTGAGCATCCGGCCGATCGAACCGATGAGATTACCGACCTGCTCGCACTCATAGAAGAGCGTCTGCTGGATATGACCGACATAGTCACCAGACTGGACAGACCAGTCGCTCTCGAAGAACGAGCTCATGACGGTCGCTCGTACCTTGCGCAGGACGCCTCCGGAGAGAGCAGATCCGACCTTGGCTGCGAGGATGTTCGCGGTTGCGAACACGGCAGCAAGACCGATGGCGATGAGGACACCACCAAGAACTGAGATGTGGACGCCCAGCTCGGTGATGCCGTCGTGAGAGCGGACGACGTTGACCGCGAAAGCTGCCACAAGCGCGAGGACCACGGCCTGGCTCAGCCCTCCGATGAACGAGAGCGCGCTCAACAGGAGCAATCGTCGACCAGGTCTCGGGTAGCCCAACTCCTCGAGGAGCTGCAGGTCTTTGCCGAGCCAGGTTTTCGAGAGCGGATTCACGTTCGCCACACCCTACTTCTCGCCCGGTGGAGGCCATCTGTGGGCGATCGACGCCATCACCCCACGAGCGAAGGATTTCCCACGGCGAAGAGCACCACACCCAGCCCGCCCACCAAGATCGCCCAATGCTGTGACGCCGCAGTCCGCCCCCGGCCAGCGGAGGCGATCACCATCGCCGTCGCTCCAAACCCTATGACCACAAGGAGATCGGAGAGGCCTGGGAATCGGGGGCTCATAAGACGGAGTACCAGCAGCCCAGAGAGCAGCAGCATGCTGCCGACCATCGCCGAGCGCCGAGGTCCGAGCCGCTGCGGGAGTCCCTGGATCCCGGTGATGGCATCTTGCTCGACGTCTGAGAGCGTATTGATGAAGTGCACACCACTGCCGAGGAGCGCTGCCACCACCATCAGCACGGGCCTCGGCCACGAAAAGTTCGGTGGCCCCAAGGTCACGAACGCTGGCAGCAGCGCGAAGGAGATGACGTAGGGCAGCGGGCTCAGCCACATGGCTTTGAGACCTGCGTTGTAGGCCCATGCCGACGAGATCGCCACGAGGTGGACGGCGGCCGCACGCCATCCTGAGAGCAGCGACAGCGGCACCGCAGCAAGAGCCGCCAGCAGCGCAGCGACCTTGACCTCCTGCGCGCTGACGAGGCCGGCAACGATCGGCTTCGTCGTTCGGCGCGTGGCGCCGTCCCGAGCAGCATCGAGCCAGTCATTGCTCCATCCCACCGAGAGTTGGCCAGCGAACACTGCCAGCGCGACCGCGACACATCCCCACCCGCGCCCGACCAAACCGGCAAGCGACGTCGTGGCGGCGGTGACCGCGAGGGTCGGTCCGAGATGGCACGCCGCCAGCAGTCCTCGCAGCCTCCTCACTCACCCATCATGACCCTGTTGGTGGAGGAGGGCTCGCCCGCCATGCTTCAGGCAGGCGGCACCCGATCGCGTCACACCCGCCCGCGACGATGAAGGCGTACCGGAAGGAGACACACCATGGACCGCACCTACCGCAATCTCGCGTTCGGTTCTGTCGTCGCCAACCTTCCCGAGCTGTTGCTGCGCCACCTCCTCTCTCAAGAACGTGTCGCTCTCATCATCGAGGTCTCCGGCGACCGCTACGTGCAGTTCCTCGCTCGAGAGGATCAGAAACTGATCGTCGAGTGCATCTCGAACCGTTTCCTCGATGACGACTTCCGGCTTGATCTCGACGATGAGATGAGGCTTCTTGATGCCGGCTTCAGCCCACCAGGGATCGAGGCCGAGCCGCATCCCAACTGGTGGTGGAGCTCAGATGATGTGGCCGACGTCATGGTCGCCTGCACGATGGGCGCCCTTGCTCTTGTCGAGGTACTGCGAGTCCCGCGCTCCGAGCGCGTGACTCTTGTCGAGCGCAACCTCGCCATCACGTGAGCCTTTTGGCGGGTGCCGCCAACCTCGTTGCGAAAGGTCTGCGCTGCCTCGCACTCCCGAGGTCCGATGCCGCACGTGTGGGTCCCCGGTAGGGTCAGTCCACCACGACGCAGCACAGGGGGGGCCATGGCACGGATCGTCATCACAGGAGCATCGAGCGGCATCGGTGAGGCTGGAGCCCTTGCACTCGCACAAGCTGGCCACGACGTAGTCGCAACCGTCCGGACCACCGAGGCGCGAACCGCACTGCTCGAACGCGCCTCAACCAGCTCCGTCGAGCTCGAGGTCGTGCTGCTCGAGGTCACTGATGGCGACGCAGTCGAATCGGTGCTCGACGAGGTCGCACAGAGAGCCCCGATTGAAGTCCTCATCAACAACGCCGGGGTCGGGGTCGTTGGCACCCTTGAGGAACTCAGCATGGACCAGCTGCGCCACGCGCTCGAGGTGAACTTCTTCGCCGTGGCCCACGCCACCAAGGTGGTCCTGCCCGCCATGCGTCTCGCCGGCCAGGGCCGAATCATCACGGTCACCAGCGTGGGCGGCATCGTCGGCCAGCCCTTCAACGAGGCGTACTGCGCGGCGAAGTTCGCCGTGGAGGGTCTCATGGAGAGCCTCGCCCCGATGGCGGCCACCAAGGGCATCTCGGTCTCTGTGGTCGAGCCGGGACCGGTATCGACCAGCTTTATCGCCAACGTGTCAGGGATCGAGGGGATGCTGGATGCCGATGCAGACGCCCCCTATGCGTCACAGAAGGCTGGCTACCTCTCGAGGGCAGGGAACCAGTTCGCCAACGCGCAGAGCGCTGACGAGGTCGCCGCTTTGCTGGTCGAGATCGTGGCAGCCGAACAGCCGGCATTCCGTTACCAGACCTCCGCCTGGTCGACCGAGTTCGTCGCCACGAAGCTCACTGACCTCGACGGCTCGGCGGTCACTTCGATGACCTCGACCTGGATCGCCTGACAGGGCGGTCATCAGCACGAGGGTCATCCGCCACCCTTACGGTCCGCCTGAGAGGGAGTACGCATACCACCTCCCATCGACCGGCGGGGTGTGGAGCACCGTCGCCGTCATGCCTCCCGAGCACGACGGCACCAGGACCTTCGTCCCGGATGGTGTCACAAGGGTCGACCAGGTACCGGTCAACTGTCGGTCGGCGGCAAGGATGGACGCTGACGATGCCACGGGCGTTGGATCGAGCAGGTAGTCCCGTCCACAGACCACCACCTTGGGTGGCGGGCCCGTGAGATCGAGGGTGTGGAAGCCAACCGCATTGACCGTCTCAAGCCATCCGAACCCAATGGTGAGGACGACCACGGCGAAGAGGATCGTCGAACTCGGTCGGCGGCTCCCGATGAAGAACAACGTGGTGAGCACCGCAACGACCGTGAGCACCATGGCCCAATCAAAGCCACCCAGGGTGAAGAGCAGCCAGGAGATACCCAGCGAGCACACGAGCAGCGCGCACCCAACGGCAGCCCGCCGACGGGTGAGCCGAGCACGGAGTCGCCACGGGTCCTTGAAATCCGCCGATTGCCACACCGGGTCATCGACTCGTCTAGCCCTCCAGGACGCCATGGGCCGAGCCTACGCTTGCCACGTGCGATTCGACGGTGCCCTTGTGGGAGGCTTTCGGCCATGACCGCTGGTGGGGGCGGATCGGAGGCGTGGACAACGCGCTCGACAAGAATCATCGCTGCAGTCGCCACCTGGCTCGTGCTCACGACCATCTGGGCGCTCGTCCTCCACCGCTACCTGTTCCACGGCTGGGTCACGAGCAGGCACCGGTTTGGAGACCTCTTCCAGCGACTTGCAGAGACTCGTCTGCTCCTCCACGGTCACGACCCATACTTCGTCGGACGCCACATCTCCGACAACGTGCCCCCTGGGGTCTCGCTGCTCCACCTCCCGCTCACCTTTCTAAGCCCGCAGACCGCTGCCTTGATCGCCTGCTGGCTCTCGCTCGCCAGCGTGGCTGTCATCACCGCTGCCGGGGCCAGCACGGTCCTGGGGTGTCGGCGGTCGGTCGCACTCGTGGCCGCGTCGCTGGCCGCGCTTCCCATCTGCGCAGTGGTGGTCTTCCCTGTAACCGCTGCGCTCTCGACCGGTCAGGACCAGCTGTGGTTCATGGCCCTCGTCACCGTCGATCTGCTCTGGATTCCCAAGCGCCGCGCCGGGTTTCTCGTCGGGCTCGTGGCATCGCTGTCGCTGTGGCCAGCGATCTTCATCGTGGCGATCGCGGCACGCAGCCAACTTCGCGGTCTTGTTCGGGCACTCATCGGCGGCGTGGTCGGCGTCCTTGCGGGCGTTGCCTTTGCCCCGGCTGCGTCATAGCGCTACTGGACCTACCTCGTCCCAAGCGGTCAGGTCTCAAGCCGAGGGGTGAGCTCATCCGCTTCGTGGCCAGTCAGCGGCTTCGCCGGGACCTGGAACGACTCGATCAACGGCATCCTCACCAGGCCACCGCTCGGCGGCGCCTTAGCCACGCGCCCGGCCTTCCTGGTTGCCTTCGTTGTACTGCTTGCTGTCGCGCTCATGGCCGCGTGGGGACTCTGGAAGCTCGGCCTTGTGATGTGCCCGCTCCTCGTGCTCTCCATCAGCGCTGTCGAGGCATCACCGTTCGCGTGGCAACACCACTGGGTCTGGGTGGTCCTCTGGCTGCCGTTCGCCGGCGTCGAGGCCTATCGGGCTGGCCATCGAGCCTTCGGCGTCATCCTCGGACTGTCGACCCTGGTCTTCTTCCGACAGGGCTACAACCACGTCGGTGCCTACGTGACGCGCTCACGCGGCGAAGTCGTCGTCACGTCAACCTCGGGCTTCTTGTTCGTCGATGCCTACCAACTCGTCGGCCTGCTGGTGATCGCCAGCAGCCTTGTGGTGGTCACGCTTCGTCGACGAGAGCTCCAGTCCCCCGCTCGCACTCGTTAGATCGTCGCGGTGTCAATGACGAAGCGATAGCGAACATCGCTGGCCACCACCCGGTCGTACGCTTCGTCGATCTTGCTGGCATCGATCACCTCGATATCAGCCCCGATCCCGTGAGCGGCGCAAAAGTCGAGCATCGCCTGGGTCTCAGCGATGCCCCCGATGCCCGATGCCGCCAAGCTCCGGCGATTGGCAGCCAGCGCAGGGAAGGTCACCCGATAGCCCTCTGGGGAGACACCGACGTTGACGAGCACCCCATTGCGGCGAAGCAGCCCGAGGTAGCGGTTGGCATCGATGCCGGCTGAGACGGTGTTGACGATCAGGTCGTACGTGTTGCGGAGCGACTTGAGGACCTCCGGGTCGCCAGTAGCATGGAAGCCAGTCGCCCCGAGGCGCTCGGCATCAAGTCGCTTGGCGTCGCTTCGCGTCAAGATGTCGACCTCAGCGCCCATCGCGGCTGCGATCTTCACCCCGACGTGGCCGAGGCCCCCAAGCCCCACGATGGCCACACGCTTGCCGGGCCCTGTGCCCCAATGGTTGAGGGGCGAGAACATCGTGATCCCCGCGCACAGCAGTGGAGCCGCCTCGTCGAGCTCGATGCCCTCTGGGATCGTCACCACGAAGTCCTCGTCGACGACCACGTGGGTCGAGTACCCGCCCTTGGTGATGGTGCCGTCGACGTCGGTCGAGTCATAGGTGCCGACATTTCCCTTGAGGCAGTACTGCTCTTCGCCCGCGAGGCAGTTCTCACACGACTTGCAGGAATTGACCATGCAGCCCACCCCCACGCGATCTCCGACCTTGTGGCGGGTCACGCCAGCTCCGACCTCCTCAACGACACCCGCGATCTCGTGGCCCGGCACGAGGGGATAGTTGATCGATCCCCACTCCTCCCGGGCAGTGTGGATGTCGGAATGGCAGATGCCAGCGAACTCGATCTTGATCAGCACGTCGTTCTTGCCAACGTCGCGACGCTCGATCTCGGTGCGCTGGAAGCCACCGTCCT
>CAITOG010000324.1 GCA_903893955.1 uncultured Actinomycetes bacterium | reverse complement strand
TCGACGACCACGGCGCCGGCCGTGGAGAGACCCATGCTCAGAGTGTCTTTGTGAACCGGAACTTCACCAGAGCCCGCAGGGCAGCGAAGCCGTCGCGCCACGTGATCTTCTTGCCCTCGTCGAACTCTCGGCCCGCGTAGCTGATGGGGACCTCATAGATGCGGAAGCCCTGTCGGAGGACCTTCGCCGTAATCTCCGGCTCGAAGTCAAACCGGTTCGAGACGATGTGGATGGGCTCGATCGCTCGTCGATCGAAGCACTTGTAGCAGGTCTCCATATCCGAAAGCGTGGTCGCGTAGAGCACGTTCGTGACGAGCGACAGGAACCGGTTCCCGATCCAGTGGAGCAGGAACATGTTCTTTCGCTCACCGGTGAAGCGGCTGCCGTAGACGACGTGCGCCTTGCCCTTCATGATCGGGTCGAGGAGTTTGCTCCAGTCATCAGGGTCGTACTCAAGGTCGGCGTCCTGGATGATGACGATGTCCCCCGTCGCTGCCTGGAGCCCGGTGCGAAGTGCAGCACCCTTGCCCTGGTTCTTCAGGTGGCTCATGACCTTCACCGAGGAATCCTCGATCGTGGCGAGGACCTGGTCGGTCCCGTCTGAGGAGCCGTCGTCGACCACGATGACCTCGACATCGAGCGGGACAACGACCGATCGGATGCGCTTGATTACCTCACCCACGGTCGCCTGCTCGTTGTAGACGGGGACGAGGACGCTCAGCGTCTTGAAATCCTTTGGTTCCAGCGTGCGCTCTACCGCCACCATGCCTCCTGTCGAACTCGTCCGGGCCAACCTAGCCGAGCAGTGCTCGAAAGCCCGTCTCCAAGGACGCCGAGAGGACCGCCAAATCGCCAACTCCATGGCGCCGACGTCGTCTTCCTGGGACCTGTCACCTCGCCTCGTGGTCGATCGCGCGGACCAGACGACCGAGCCCGTCTGTCCAGTGGGGCAACGGCGTAGAGCCGAACTCTCCGAGCCGCCGGGAGACAAGCGGAGAGAACGGTGGCCGCTTCGCCGCTGGTGCTGGATCGAGCTGTGCTGTCGAGATGGCCTGGACCTGGTCGACGCTGCCACCTGAAAGCTCGACTGCCCGCCTGACGATCTCGTACCACGAGGCGCCACCAGAGCCGGCGACATGGACGATGCCCTGGGGTCGCACCCTGATCAACTGCACCAACCCGGCGGCAAGGTCGGCAGCTGAAGTCCAGGTCCCGACCTGGTCGTCAACAAACCGAAGCTCAGCGCCGCTCTGTGCCGCCGCAGCGGCAAGGTGCACCACGCTGCGGCCGGTCAGCCCTGCGACCCAGGAGGTGCGGACGATGGTGGCCCCTGGCGGGCAGGCTCGCTCGGCGTCGAGCTTGGTCCTGCCGTAGACAGAAAGCGGCCCAACTCTGTCACCCTCGTCGAGAGCTCGGCCGAGGTCACCGGCGAAGACATAGTCAGTCGAGAGGGCGATGAGGTGCGCACTTGATTCCTCAGCAGCCGCGACGACGTTGCGGGTCCCGATCTCGTTGACGAGCTGCGCCCGCGCCACATCGCTCTCAGCTCGGTCAACGGCGGTGTAGGCAGCCAGGTGCACGACCACCTCAGGCGCAGCCGCTGTGATCACCTTTCGGCACGCGACGGCATTGGTGACATCGAGCTTCGAGTGGTCGAGCTCGACGACATCGAACTCCCCAGGCAACACCGGGGTCGCACCGAGCAGCGCCGTCGCGACACCTGCAGGCGGGACAGAAGCAGCCAGGACCTGCACGAGGTCTCGCCCGACCTGGCCAGCAGCGCCCGTCACGAGCACGGTCACCGCCATCAGGACCGGTCAGAACCCCAGGCGGTCTCCACCACCGGAGCGCGTTCGAGCAGCGGCGCCCACCACGCATGGTTGGCCTCGTACCACTCGACCGTCTCGGCGATACCAGCGTCGAACTCGATTGTGGGCTGCCACCCGAGCTCGGTGCGGATCTTCGTGCTGTCGAGGAGATAGCGACGGTCGTGGCCTGGTCGGTCAGGGACGATGGTCTTGAGCGACGACGGTCTCGAGGTCGCAGCCAGCACTGCATCGGCGATTTGCTCGATCGACGCCTCGACTCCCGACCCGACGTGGTAGGTCTCGCCGATCCGACCGGCCATCAGGACTGCTTCGATGGCCCGGCAGTGGTCATCGACGTGGAGCCACTCCCGTCGGTTCTGTGTCGAGGCGTAGAGCGGCAGCGGCTGATCGGCGAGCGCCCGTGAGATGAAAAGCGGGATCACCTTCTCGGGGAACTGGTACGGGCCGAAGTTGTTAGCGCAGTTGGTGATCGTGATCGGCAGCTCGTAGGTCTCGTGATAGGCCCGCACCGCGTGGTCGGCGCCCGCCTTCGACGCGTTGTAAGGGGTCCGAGGTCGATACGGGCTGGACTCCGTGAAGGACTCGTCGGCATCGAGAGCCAGATCGCCGTAGACCTCACACGTCGAGATGTGGTGGAAGCGGCTGACGTCGGCACGCCTCGCCGCCTCGAGCATCGTCTGGGTGCCCATCACGTTGGTGGCAAAGAACCGTCCTGGATCGAGCACGGCCAAGGAGTTGTGCGACTCGGCCGCGAAGTGGACCACCGTGTCGATCTGGTGCTCGGCCATCACACGATGCGCCGCGTCGAGGTCAAGGATGTTTGCCTGGACGAAGGCAATCTCTTCGATCACGGGCGCCAAGGAGCCCATCGTCCCGGCGTAGGTCAAGACGTCGTAAACGACCACGTGATCGTCGGGGTGCTGCGCTCGCCAGTACCTGGTGAACGCAGAGCCGATGAACCCGGCGCCGCCGGTTACGAGAAGTCGCATGGCAGCGAGACTATACCTGCGGACCAGGATCAGCAGGCCGTAGGTGCACGATGTCACCGGCAGCGACCTCGATGATGCCGTCGTCGCTCTCGACCAGCAAGAAGCCCTCTGGAGACAGACCGGTGGCCTGACCCCTGACCTGGCCCGTTGCCAGCTCGACGAGGACCTCCTGCCCAATCGTCACAAGCGAGCGCTCGACCTCGGCGAGGATCCCCCGGCGTCCCTGTGATGAGCCGAGCAGCTCAAGGCGGCCGTCAAGCTCGTCGAGGAACAGTGCCAGCATCTGATCCCGTTCCACCGTGGTGCCGGAGACATCGAGCAACGACGTCCCGCCGACCCCCGGTGGGCCCGGCCATGTCAGGTTCATGCCCATCCCGATCACCACGGCAGTGGTGCCTGGTCGGCCACCGGGGGCTGTTGGATCCGCCTCGGCGAGGATCCCGGCTACCTTGCCCTGCTCGAAGATCAAGTCGTTCGGCCACTTGAGCCCGGGTCGAGCGCCCGAGGCCCGCTCTGCTGCAGCTGCGCCGGAGAGTGCCACGACCGCGGTGGCCAGATAGAGCTCCTCAGGGGCGAGCTGCTCGCGAACGAGGACCGACACCAGCAGCGCTGAACGAGGTGGCGCCTCCCAGCGACGATCGAGCCGGCCTCGCCCAGCCGACTGGAAATCAGCGACTGCCACCTGCCGCCCAGGGGAACCGCCACGGGCCCGCTCCATGAGGTACGTGTTGGTGGAGCCGATCTCCTCGAACCACTCGATCTCGAAGGCATCATGCGTCATGGCGCCAACCCTAGGGTCCGTGAGAGGATGCATGGCTGAGTGCGCCGTGAGGCGGGCCACAGTTCGATGCCAAGCCTGAGAGAGGTTCCCTGTGCTGAAGAAGGTCTTGATCGCCAACCGAGGAGAGATCGCAGTCCGCGTGATCCGCACGTGCCGCGAGATGGGGATCGGCACAGTCGCCGTCTACTCCGAGCTTGACCGGGACGCGCTCCATGTCCGCCTGGCCGACGAGGCCTATGCCCTGGGCGGTCAGACGGCCGCTGAGAGCTACCTCAACACCGAGGCAATCTTGAAGGCGATCGAGGACTCAGGCGCCGACGCCGTCCACCCGGGCTATGGCTTCTTCTCGGAGAACACCGACTTCGCTCGTGCGATCACCGCCAAGGGCGTCACCTTCATCGGCCCACCGCCGGAGGCGATCGAGGTCATGGGCGACAAGATCAGCTCGCGTCTGGCCGCAGAGGCAGCCGGGGTCGAGGGCGTCCCTGGTCGCTCAGAACCGCTGACCTCCCCCGATGAGGTCGTCACCTTTGGCGAGGAGTTCGGCTGGCCGGTGGCCATCAAGGCAGCCTTCGGTGGTGGTGGTCGCGGCATGAAGGTCGTCCACTCAGCCGATGAGGCGGCTGAGGCGTTCGAGTCGGCTCAGCGCGAGGCACTGTCGTATTTCGGTCGCGACGAGTGCTACGTCGAGCGGTACCTCACGTGGCCCCGCCACATCGAGATGCAGATCCTGGCTGACACCCACGGCAACACTCTGTGGCTCGGCGAGCGGGACTGCTCCTGCCAGCGCAGACACCAGAAGCTGGTCGAAGAGAGTCCTGCAGCGGACTTCCCCGACGAGGTGCGCCAGGCCATGGGCGCCGCGGCAGTCAAGGTCTCCGAGGCCTGCGGGTACTACAACGCCGGGACAGTCGAGTTCCTCTACCAGGACGGCGAGTTCTACTTCCTCGAGATGAACACCAGGCTCCAGGTGGAGCACCCGGTGACCGAGCTGGTGACCGGCCTGGACCTCGTCGCCTGGCAGCTCAAGATCGCTGCCGGCGAGGAGTTGCCCTTTGGACAGTCAGATGTCAAGCGAGATGGCCACTCGATGGAGGTCCGCATCAACGCCGAGGACCCGAGCGGCGGCCGGTTCACCCCATCGCCCGGCACCATGACCCGATTCGCACAGCCGTCCGGCCCGGGCGTCCGCCTGGACGCCGGCTACGAGGCCGGCGACACGATCAGCCAGTACTACGACAATCTGATCGCCAAACTGGTGGTGTGGGCCGAGGATCGGGAGCAAGCCCGTCGCCGGATGCTCCGCGCCCTTGAGGAGACCAAGATCGAGGGCATCGCCACCACGATCCCCGCTGCTGAGAGGATCTTGGCGCACCCTGATTTCGCAGACGGCAAGCACTCGACCAAGTGGGTCGAGGAGCGGCTCGACCTGAGTGACCTGGTGGTCGAGACAGGTGCGCCTGTCGACGATGAGGGCGAGACCAAAGTCCTGCGACAGCTCACCGCAGAGGTCGAGGGTCGACGCATCGACGTCAAGCTCTGGATCCCGGAAAGCGAGATCGGCGCTGTCGGTGTTGCAGCCCCGAAGAAGTCGGCCAAGCGCCGCTCAGGTGGTGGCACCGTCGCTGGGGCATCCTCAGGGTCGATCGCCGTCCAGATGCAGGGCACGATCGTCAAGGTCCTCGTCGAGGTCGGCGATGAGGTCGAGGTCGGCCAGACCGTCTGCGTCCTCGAGGCGATGAAGATGGAGAACGCCGTGAACGCCACCAAGGCCGGAACCGTCACCGAGGTCAAGGTGGCTGCAGGCGACTCTGTGTCAGGTGGCGACGTCGTGGTCGTCGTCGAATAGTGCTCCTCGAGGATCTGCGGCAGCGTGCGGCGGCAGCCATCGATGCAGCGCGCTGCGACCTGATTGAGCTGTCAGAGTCGCTCCACGCCGATCCCGAGCTCTCCTACGACGAGCATCGCTCAGCCGAGCGAGTTGCCTCCTTCCTCGAGGAGCGAGGCTTCGACGTCGAGCGGGGTACCGCCGGGCTTCCTACCGCCTTCAACGCCAGCCTCGGAGACGGCGACCTCCAGGTCGGCATCATGGCCGAGTACGACGCCCTGCCAGAGGTGGGGCACGCATGTGGCCACAACCTCATCGCCGCATCATCTGTCGGTGCCGCCCTCGGTCTCGCGGCGATCGCCGGTCTAGCCGGCATGAGCGTCAAGATCTATGGCACACCCGCCGAGGAGGGCGGTGGCGGAAAGATCATCATGTTGGATGCGGGGGTCTTCGACGAGCTCTCGATGGCCATGATGGTCCACCCCTGGTCGTTCGACCGCCTTGAGTCGGCATGCCTGGCCGTCGACCACTTCGACGTGATCTTCAGCGGCAGGACTGCTCATGCCTCAGCCGCTCCCTCGCAGGGGATCAATGCTGGCGATGCCATGGTCATCGCGCAGGTGGCTATCGGGCTCTTGCGCCAGCAGCTGCCTCCCGGCGATCAGGTCCACGGGATCGTGACGAACGGCGGTGAGGCCGCCAACGTGATCCCGGCCCATGTCACCGGTCGCTTCATGTGCCGCTCGACAACAGCCGAGGGCCTGCTTGCGCTGATTCCGAAGGTGCATGCCTGCTTCGAGGCCGGCGCACTCGCCAGCGGTGCCTCGGTCTCGATCGAGCGACTCGCCCCGCTGTACACCCATATGGAGCAGGACGCAGGGCTGCTCGCTGCATACCGGCGGCACGCTGAGGCGGCTGGGCGCAGCTTCCCCGCGGATGACGCAGGTTCCCCTCGACCGACCTACTCGACCGACATGGCGAACGTCTCTTTGGCCATTCCCTCGATCCATCCGCTGATCGATGTCGAGTCGGGTGGCGCTGTTAATCACCAGCCAGAGTTCACCGCCGCCTGCGTCGGCCCCGCCGCCGAGCGAGCGCTGCTCGATGCCGCGCGCTCCATGGCCTTCGTCGCCCTCGACGCGGCGACCGATGAGCAGCTGCGATCGAGGCTGACGGCGCCCCGCCATCAGCGCAGCTGACAACCACGATCGCGAGCATCGTGCCTGATCGCCAATCACGTGGGGCGAGCGACAGACTCCGTGAGCAATGCCAGCGGCAACTCGTCTTGGGAGGTGCCGCCGTCTTGATCGCTGTCCTGGGGGCCATCGCAGCGCTCACCATGACAGATTCCATCGGCACCCTGGTCGGTCGTGCTCGGAGTCTCCTTCGCCGCTTCATCGCCAAAGCGTTGCCTGGTCAGAGCTATCCGGTCGCCATGCTCACCTTCTTGCAAGGTCGACTGCCGCAACCCCGCTCCCCGTCCACCGTGCTCGACATCATCTCTCGGACACTGCTCCTCGGCGCAACGCCGCTCCAGAGACGCACCACTGACAAAGTTGCTGCGGCCACCTGGGTCGGGGAGCGCATCGGGGCTAGTTGGCTGCCGACTCGCCTCGCTGTGGTCGATTCATTCGAGGACCTCGATTTCGCCTCGTTCCCTCCTCGCTTCGTGCTCAAGGCGTCCCACGGCTCCGGCATGATCGTCCTGGTGCGCCCGGCGAGCGACCGGACGCCGATCCGTGACGATCGGGCGATCGAGATCGATGCCCCGATCCGGCCCGCCGACGCATTGCTGCTTGAGCGCCTGTGCGAGAAGTGGCTTGCCACCGACTACAGCCTGAAGTCGCGCGAGCCCCAGTACCACGGCATCCCCCGCCGGCTCATCGTCGAGGAGGACCTGTGCGCCCAGGGGGCGCCGCTCGTCGAGGTGAGCATCTACTGCATCAAGGGGGTCGTCATGTGCGCCCGGATCCGAACCGCAGCGAGAACCGAGCACATGGTCGATTCGCAGTGCCGATCCCTGAACGTCCAGCCTTATGGCCACCGCGCGAGTCCTGATCCGGCACCGCTCGACGAGAGCGCCTTTG
This sequence comes from uncultured Actinomycetes bacterium, assembly GCA_903893955.1. Taxonomy (GTDB): domain Bacteria; phylum Actinomycetota; class Acidimicrobiia; order Acidimicrobiales; family RAAP-2; genus CAIUMH01. The sequence continues at coordinate 2,323 of CAITOG010000324.1, read as the reverse complement.
CGAAGATGGTGGAGGCGGCCACGACGTTGGCACAGCCGTTCGACTTCGTCCGGGTGGATCTCTGCGAGGTTGGCGGCCGCCTCCTCTTCAGCGAGCTGACCCACACTCCTCAGGCGGGAAAGCTCTGGTTTCGGCCTCGCAGCTTCTCGCGCGTCTTCGGCGACTTCTGGCGCGGCACCACAGTCATCCCGGCTCGCTACTACCGCTGAGCTGTGCCGCGCAGCCATTGCAGCCAGGAGCCACGACCTCCCGATACAGTCAGGTCGCCACCAACGAGTCGAGGAGTTCGCGATGATCGTCGAGCACGCAGTCCTGAGCATCAAGCCAGGTCAAGAGGAGGCGTTCATCGCTGCCATGAACGAGGCGCTGCCGCTGATCAGCGCCACCGAGGGCTTCGTGTCCATCAAGGTGTCACGTGGGGTTGAGTCACCCAGCCTGTTCATCTTGGACGTCGAGTGGAAGTCGGTCGAAGCCCACATCGAAGGCTTCCGCGGCTCCGATCGGTTCGAAGAGTGGCGTCGCCTCACCCACCACTTCTACGACCCTGCCCCGGTCGTCGAGCACTTCGCGCCGATCGCTGAGGCCTGAGCGCCAATCGACTCAGCCGCCCGGCTGGTAAACCCCGAAGACCCCACGGAGCGTATCGGCGACCTCGCCGAGCGTCGCCATCCTCCGCAGAGCCTCCTTCATCGGAACGAGGAGGTTCTGGGTCCCTCGAGCTGCCGCGTCGAGGTCCGAAAGGGCTGCATCGACGCCCGCCTGATCCCGCTCTGCCTTGACCTTCGCAAGGCGGGCGATCTGGTCGATCTGGAGCTGCGGATCGATGGGGAACACCTCAGCCGGATCAGCGACGTCGTCGGTGAACTTGTTCACGCCCACCACGATCTTCTCGCCTGAGTCGATGGCCTTGGCGTAGGCATAGGCCGCAGACTCGATCTCGTCCTGCATGTAGCGGGCCTCGATCGCTGCCACCGCGCCACCCTGCTCATCGATCTGGGCGATGTAGGCCATCGCTCCTGCCTCGATCTCATCGGTCAGGGACTCGATGAAGTAGGAGCCGGCGAGCGGATCGACGGTGTCGGCGATGCCCGACTCGTAGCCGATGATTTGCTGAGTGCGAAGGGCGAGCTTCGCCGCCTTCTCGGTCGGCAGGCCAAGCGCCTCGTCGAAGCCATTGGTGTGGAGGCTCTGCGTCCCTCCCAGCGCTGCAGCCATCGCCTGGATAGTCACCCGGACGATGTTGTTCTCCGGCTGCTGGGCGGTGAGGGTCGAGCCACCGGTCTGGGTGTGGAAGCGCAGGACCTTCGAGCGCTCGTCCTTGGCCCCGAACCGCTCGGTCATGATCCGCGCCCAGAGACGGCGTGCGGCGCGGAACTTGGCCACCTCCTCGAAGAGGTTGTTGTGCGAGTTCCAGAAGAAGCTGAGTCGAGGCGCGAAGGAGTCGACGTCGAGCCCTGCCGCCTTAGCCGCCTCGACGTAGGCGATGCCGTTCGCGATGGTGAAGGCGATCTCCTGAACGGCCGTCGAGCCTGCTTCCCTGATGTGATAGCCGGAGATCGAGATGGTGTTCCAGCTCGGCAGATTCTCGGCGCAGTAGGCGAAGGTGTCGACGATCAGCCGCATCGAAGGTCGAGGCGGGTAGATGTAGGTGCCCCGGGCGACGTACTCCTTCAAGATGTCATTCTGGATGGTGCCGCGGATCTTGGCCGCATCCGACACACCCTGCTCTTCGGCGACGAGCTGGTACATGAGCAGCAAAGTCGACGCGGTGGCGTTGATCGTCATCGACGTCGTCACCTGATCGAGTGGCAGGTCAGCGAGGAGCAGCCTCATGTCGGCGAGGGAGTCGATGGCGACGCCAACCTTGCCGACCTCGCCCTCAGAACGAGGGTGGTCTGAGTCGTAGCCCATCTGCGTGGGCAGGTCGAAGGCGCACGACAAGCCCGTCTGACCCGCATCGAGAAGGAACTTGAACCGCTTGTTGGTGCTCTCCGCGTTGCCGAATCCCGCGTACTGGCGCATCGTCCAGAGTCGCTGGCGATACATCTGCTCATGGACGCCACGTGTGTAGGGGAAGTGGCCCGGCTCGCCCAGCTGTGTGGCGGGATCGAACCCTTCGAGATCAGCAGCTGTGTAGAGCTGCTTGATCTCGATGCCTGAATCGGTTTCTCGTGCGTTGCTGGTCTCAGAAGTGCTCACGGATCGAGAGGTTAGAGCGCCCAGCGCACCTCAGGCACCTTGGCGTCAGGCAACGGCATGCCAACATTGGTCGACGGCTCTCTAGGAGGAACTGTGATCGCCCTCTCCCACCTCGGCATCTGTG
>CAITOG010000323.1 GCA_903893955.1 uncultured Actinomycetes bacterium | reverse complement strand
GGTGGTCGAGATCGAGGACGCTGGCGCGGGCTCGTCGGCGACCCAGCTGCTCGACGTCGAGCGCTTCTTCGGCCTCATCAACCAGCTGGACAAGGCTGGATACCAGCCAAAGGTCAACTCCTTCTGGCAGTCGCAGCTCGGACCGAGCTACGTGGCCGGTACCGGGGTGCGCCATGTGGTCACGCTCTCCACGTGGACAGCGGCCTCGGAAAGCCACGCCGGCTATGTCGGTCGGGTGGGTGACATGGCGGTGATGATCACACCTCGATGACCCCTCCTCGTCGAGGCCGCTTCAGCCGGCCGAGCGAGCGGTGAGTCCGATCTGGTGGACCGCGTCGAGGAGCCAGGGTGCGACCAGGGCGGCCCCAGCTGGGTTGAGGTGGATGCCATCGGAGAACCGGATGACTGTGCCGTTCAAGGTGCTGGTGTAGCGCCCCTTGGGGTCGAGCGCCTTGTTGAGGTCAAGCACGGTCACCTTGTCGGGGTTGGCGGCTGCGATCTCGTGGAGCATGGCGTTGTAGGCGTTGACCCGGCTCGGCTGATCCTCTGGCCACAGCTGGCCATCGGCTTGGGGAGGCTGGTGGTAGTAGGGCGCGGTCAAGAGCACCACCCGGGCACCGGTCGAGCCCACCAGCTGGATGTCGCGCTCGATGGCAGCGCGCTCGGCTCGATCGAAGGCTGGCTCCCCGATGTGGGCCCATCGCCCGCCGAGCCATCGGTCACGGACCTCGTAGGCGCCGTTGGCGATCACCACCACATCAGGATGGAATGCCTCGATGTCGGCTTTCCATCGCTGCTCTTGCGTGGCGCACGGCACGAGTCGACCGTCACGCTCCCCTGAGACGCCTGGCTCGATGGTCCCATGGAGGACGGTGCGACCATGGAGGAAGCCGCAGCCCAAGACGCCGTCGCCGGCGAAGGCGATGTCGTGGGCCTCCGAGGCTGGACCGAGGCCGAAGGCTAAGAAGCTCGCCTCTGAGCTGCCCACCAAGAGAAGCCGGATCGGCCCGCCGGTCCCGGCCGGCACCGACGGCGTGTTGGCACCGGTCCCGGGATCATTGATGGCGGTCGACTCGAGGCTGTGCTTGAGCCCGTTGGCGACCTGGTCGATCGAGGCGGTCCCGCCCGCGGTGGTGGCGATGAGGACGACCGCGGTGGCGCCGATCGCCAGGGGCGCGGCGACCCACCCTCGCCAGCCTCGCAGCGCGCCTCTGCGGATCGGCATCTCGAGGAATCGATACGACACCGCAGCGATGGCAACCGCCACCACGAGCCGGAGGGCCAAGAGCACGGTGCCATGGAGCCCAGTCCGATCAGGCGTCAGCGCCACGAAGACCGGCCAGTGCCAGAGATAGAGCCCATAGGAGATGGCCCCGATGTAGCGCACCGGCCGAAGCGACAAGAGGCGCGAGAGCGGTGACGCGGGGAGGATCGCCACCGAGCAGATGACGCCTGCAGCAGCCAGTGACACCAGTGCGAAGCCACCTGAGTACACCCAGCCTGTCGTCGCATCGCTGGTGATGACGATGACCATGATGCTGGCCAGCGCGACCCAGCCGACGACCTCAATCGCTGCTCGTCCCGCCGCCGAGAGCGCCAGTGGCCTGACGAGCGAGGTGGC
>CAITOG010000322.1 GCA_903893955.1 uncultured Actinomycetes bacterium | reverse complement strand
GAGCGTACCGAGGAAGCCACCCCATCGCGAGGATGGACGTCAACGGCGCAGGTGACTGCCTCGAGCGCTTCGCACGGGAGCGATGAGCACCATCGAGAAGTAGGTCACTACAGCGATGGCCACGTGCATGACCATCAACGAGGCCACTGCCTTCGCCGGCTGCCCCTGCACGAGGATGTAGACGTCGGGCAGGAGCAGGACCAAGGTCACCAGGACTGCGAGTCGCGAGTACAGCCACGTTGGTGCTGAGGAGATCCGCGTGATGATCGGCCACCCGACACAGGCGCCGAGCACGCCGACGATGGTCAGCTTCGCGTAGTCCGAGAAGACGAAGTGCGAGTAGTGGCGGGTGTGCGGCCACAGGTGCGTCGCCCCAGCAACGATCAGGCGATCTGCGACCAGCGAGCCGACGACGGCCACGATGGTCCCGATGATCCACCGCACGAGGGCAGGTTGACGGTGATCAGGTGCGAAGTCGATCTTCGCGAACCCAAGCAGTCGCTCGATCATGGTCGACCTCCTCTCTGTGGGCTCTTAGAGCGAGACGCTATGTCGGGGTCTGGCCAACGTGGCTCGACTTCCTGAGAGTTCACCCAGGAGCCGAGGCGAGGAGAGGTCCATTGGTAGGATCTCGCCGTTGGGCCGGACCGCCTCGACGTCGTGGCCGAGCGTGCGAGGGCGATGTGGGACAACAAGCAGCGAGTGAGGTGACGAGCCCTGACAGGGCCCACCCATCGATCGCCGTCCCTGCCGTGGTGGGCTGCGTCGCCAGCCTGGGCCTGGTGATCTTCGGCTCCGTTGTCGGTGCTGTCCCGATCCACGCAAGCTGGTGGTACCGGCTCGATGTCACGTCGTGGGTGGCCTACCTCGGGTTCTACCTGTCGTTGCTGGCGCTGCTCGTTAGCTGGGCTGCTGTCGGCCGTCTCGCACTCGAAGGTGAGCTCAGTGTGGCGAGGTGCTGGATCCTGCTCTCGCTGTGGGGCGCTCCGCTCGTCGTCGGCCCGCCGCTCTTCAGCCGCGATCTCTACAGCTACGTCGTCCAGGGGCTTCTCACCTCACATGGCCACAACCCCTACACGACGTCGCCCGCCACCCTCGGCCACGTCGCACAGTGGTGGTCGATCGCCAGCGTCTGGCGATCGACACCGTCGCCCTACGGGCCGCTGTGGGTCACGCTCAGCTCCGGCGCAGCCACCGTCGCAGGCAGCACGCTGGTGCGACAGGTGATCACCTTCCGCTGCCTCGAGATCATCGGCGTGGTCGCCATGATGGCTTCGCTGCCAGTCATCGCACGCAGCCGTCGCGCCGACCCGGGCGTGGCCATCTGGCTGGGAGTGCTCAGCCCGCTCGGCCTGTTCAGCTTTCTGGCGTCAGGCCACAACGAGGCGATCATGCTCGGCCTGGTCACCGTCGGGGGGGCGCTCATCGTGTCCGGCCGGCTGGCTGGGGGCATGGCCGTCGCCGCTGCTGCCGGTGCCCTCAAGCTCCCCGCGCTCGCGCTGCCGGGCTTCTTGGGCCTCGACGCCATCTTCGAGCGACGAGATCGACGATGGCGGACCGCGCTGGTGGTCCTCGGTGTTCCGCTGGCTGTCCTCGTCGGCTTGAGCGCGCTCAGCGGCCACGGCCTCGCGTGGCTCTCCCCCTCGGCCCTCAAGATCCCGACCGAGCTGCACATCTTGCTCACCCCCTCGGTCAGCGTGGCCGTCCTGATCGCCGGTCTCTGCCATGTCGTCGGCATCAAGGTTGCGACTGCCACGGTGATCGGGATCGTGCAGCCGATCTTCGAGGTCATCGCCATCGGCGCCATCGCATGGCTCTGCGTGAACATCAGGCGTGTCGATCCAGTCCGGGCGGCTGGCATCGCGCTCCTCGTCCTCGCTCTCATGAGCCCAACCTTCTGGCCGTGGTACCTGACCTGGGGCTTGGTGCTGCTCGCAGCAACGCCGGCCCAGCGGTCCCGCGCACTGATGGTGGCTGCGGGTCTCGGGATGTGCCTCGTCACGCCTGGCGGTTCGCCGGTCCTCGAAGCTCGAGCATGGATCATCAGTGGTCCACTGGTGCTCTTTGGTCTCGGCTGGGTGGCGACCAGAGGTCGCTGGCGCGCGGTGGTGGGGATCGATGGCTGAGCAGGCAGCTCTCCTCGACGACGCCACGTGGACGGAGCGCTGGCGGTGGCTGGCCTGGCCAGTCGGTCTCTACGTTGGGCTTCGGCTCTTCTTCCTTGGCGCGCTGGCCCTCCTCGACCCCCACCTCCACTCGCACCTGAGCCTCCAGTTCAGCCGCTGGGACGGCGCTTGGTTCATCGCTGCGGCTGAACATGGCTGGCCAAGTCATCTGCCGGCCGGCTGGATGTACTCGGCCGAGACGACCGTCGCATTCTTCCCTGGCCTCCCGCTCGCCATCCGGGTCATTTCGCTCGACGGCTTCGTCTCACCGGTCGCTGTCGGGCTGGTCCTGAGCGCAGTCACGGGTCTCACCGCAACCATCGCCATCGCCCATCTCGTGCGTCGCTTCGCCGGCGAGGAGGTGGCGACCAAGACCGCGGTGCTCTTCGTCCTCTTCCCGGCCACCTTCATCTTCAGCCTGATCTACGCCGAAGGCATGGTGCTGACCGCGGTCGCACTGGGTCTGATCTGCCTGCTCGATCGTCGGTGGATCGCGGCTGGTCTCTTGGGCGCGCTGGCCACCTTCACCTCACCGGTCGCGCTCGCCTTCGTGGCCGCCTGCGCCCTCGTCGCCGTCGTCGAGATCGTCACCCGGCGAACATGGCGCTCGCTCGCGGCACCTCTGCTCGCCTCGCTCGGCATCGCTGCCTACATGGGCTACCTGTGGATCCACACCGGCATGCTCGGCGCGTGGCGTTACGCCGAGCTCCATGGCTGGCGATCCACACCATCGGCCACCTTCACCTTCAGCCAGATCGGTCGGCTGCTCATCAACCCGGCAGGGCAGACCGAGACGACGATCCTCCTCGTCGTCGGCACCGTCGTCGCCGTGGTCGGTCTTGTTCTCCTGTGGCGCATCAGACCACCTGTGGCGGTGTTGACCTATGGCATCGCGGCGGTCCTGCTGGCTGCGGTGTCCCAGCCAGTCGGGCTGAGGCCAAGATTCATCATGATCGCGTTCCCAGTCCTAGCCGGATGGGCCGCCACCGTGAAGGGAAGGTGGTGGATCGCCCTACTGATCGTGACCAGCGCTGTGATGCTATGGCTCTCGTTCTACGAGTTCTGGACCTGGGCCATCTTCCCTTAGGAGAGTCAGCCCCTCACCGACCATCGCCCCTGTGGCACCATGGCGAAATTGCATCTCGTTGGGGGGGTCCCATGATCCGTCGTCGCGCTCGCCTGTTCGGTGTCGCTGTTCTCGCGCTCGGTCTGCCACTTGTCGACGCGACGGCATCCCACGCCACGTCGTGGCCAGTCGCCCCGACGTGGTCGGCGTCCACAGGGCTCGGTCCAACGCGTCCCGCCTCGTGCCCCCCGACCACCCAATCGACCACCTATCCGATCAGCCCGAGTGACAACGTTCACGTCGCGACAGGGACGGTGCCGTGGCCGGCAGCATCCTCCGGCAACCCCGAGGACTACGCGTCCTATCTCCACACCTCAACCAGCTCTCCCGCTCAGGTCCCATCGAACTGGTCCCTGGACAACAGCGACTGGATCCTTGGCGCCGAGCGCAACGCTGACGCCGCAATCTCGTCGAACCCCCAGGAGCTCTGCGGCGTCGAGGGGAACAGCGTCGACACCGCGTGGCAAACCACAACAGGTGCCCCGACGACGACCATCGCGATCCTCGACTCAGGCATCGAGTGGTGTGATCCCACGATCGTCGACAAGATCGCCCTGAACTCTGCTGCGCTGCCCGTCCCTGAGGATGCAGCCGGCAAGACCAAGGCACAACTCGGCGGAACCCCGAGCGACGCGGACCCGTACGACCTCCTTGGCAATGGCGTGCTCAACGTCGCGCAATACGCCGATGATCCCCGTGTTGCGGCCACTGACGCTGCTTACGGCGGCGCCTTCTGCGCGACCGACACCGCTGAGAGGTCGAGCTACACCGGGATCTCCCCTGAGGACCTCATCAGGACGTTCGGGACAGCGATGCTGCCGGGAGGATCACCTAATCCCAACTATCTCAACGTGCAGTCACCCGCCGGGTTCACCGACGCCATCGCTGGCTGGAACTTCGTCGACAACACGAACGACCCGATCGATGACGTCACCTACGGCCACGGCACCGGCGAAGCCGGCGACATGGCTGGTGCAGCCGACGCCTCAGGGGGAGGGGTTGGCGCCTGCCCGAGCTGCATGATCATCCCGGTTCGTGTCGGCACCAGCTTCATCGCCTCGGCCAACGCCTTCGCACAGGGAGTCGCGTTCAGCGTGGACGCCGGGGCGAGCATCGTTTCTGAGGCGCTGGGAGCGATGGACACGACTGAGCAGGCCACTCAGGCAATCCAATACGCCACAGACCACGGCGTCCCAGTTGTCGCCTCTTCTGCGGACGAGGAGTCTGAGCACGCCAACCTCCCGTCGTCCATCTCGAACGAGGTCATCGATGTCAACTCGACGACCAGGGCCAAGAACGGCATCGGTCCCAACAGCTCGCTGCTCATCAACGGCTGCACCAACTACGGACCGCAGCTCTCGGTCACCGTCGAATCCAGCAGCTGCTCGTCGGAGGCGACCGGAAAGACCGCGGGCATCGTCGGCCTCGCGGAGACCACAGCATCCCAAGCAATGGCCGATCACGCCATCACCCCCTATCCAGGCCTAACCTCGGCGACCGGCCAGCCAGTCTCGCTTAGCTCGAACGAGATCCTCCAGCTTGTGACGATGTCGGCCGATGACATCGACTTCTCGACCGCAGCACCCGCCGCATCCCCGCCAGCGAAACGGAACAACTTCGCGCTCAGCTCGCCGAGCGACTTCGCCCTGCTTGGCGTCACGTCGAAGCGGGCGCCGACGAAGCCCGGCTACGACATCTACTCGGGCTACGGCCGCATCGATGCAGCACGGATCGTCCAGCGAATCGCCGCCGGGCAAATCCCGCCAGAGGCGGCGCTCACCTCACCCACTCTCGGCACGGTCACCGACACGACGGGAACTCTCCAGATCACCGGGTCCGTCGCCGCTGTTCGGTCTCCCTCGTATTCCTGGCAGCTCGAGGTAGCACCGGGCACCGCTCCGGCGGAAGGCGCCTGGCGACAGATCGCAGCCGCAGACAACCAGACACAGCCCTTCTCAGGCACCCTCGCCACGGTCAACCTCGCCGACATCGCATCGCTCTTCCCCGGCGGCACGGCAGCGCTCTCTGGAGCGCCGACCGACAACGCAGGTAATCCTGCACAGGACAAGTTCTCCTATACGTTGCGACTCGTCGTGCGAGACCAGAGCGGTCAGATCGGGATGTCGCGCTCCACGGTGTCGATGCACCACGACGCCACTTCGGTCCCGGCGCTGACCATGTCACTGCCGAGCAGTCTCGATGCCCCAGTGAGGATCGCGAAACTGGCGACTGCCAGCGGCCCGACCAAGGTCGCCATCGTCCCTGAGGCGGATGGCACCATCAATGCGTTCACCTCGACCGGCGCGGAGCTGCCTGGCTGGCCGGTGCACACCGACCCGCTGCCCGTCCACTCGAGCGAGCCTGCGTTCGAGAGCGGAGCAATCACGACACCACACGGAGAGATCATCGGCGGCATCGCCGTCGGGAACCTTTCGAGCAGCATTGGACCCGCCACCGATGTGGTGGCAACCGACTACACAGGGAAGATCTACGCATGGGACGCAACGGGACAACTCCTGCCTGGGTGGCCTGTCAGCTCGAATGCCAGCTACTCAGCGCCTGCTGCTCGTGATCGCTTCAACCGCCTCCTCCCAGGTTTCCTCGGCGCGCCGTCGCTCGCTGATCTGACGGGAAGCGGTCAGCTCGACGTGATCGCATCCGGCATGGATCGACACGTCTACGCGTTCTCCCCTGGCGGCACCGCCGTCGCAGGCTGGCCGGTCCTGGTCATCGATCCCTCCAAGGTGTCTGCCGTCGATCCAACCACCAACCATGTGACCTTTGCCGCAGGCGCAAACCCGGACCAGGGCACCGAGCTGCTCGACACCCCTGCGATCGGCGCCCTCAGTGGCTCCGGGAGCCCCGACGTCATCGTGGCCTCTGACGAGGAGTACGCCGAGCCGCTCAATGCGAGCCTTGATCCGCTGCTCTCCACCATCCTGAGCGCAGCGGGCTATCTCAAGAACACGGCGAACGCACGGGTCTATGCGCTCGATCCATCGGGGTCGGGCGCCGGCACCCAGCAAGGAGTGGTCCCGACCTCGGGCGCCTACCTTCCAGGGTGGCCAGCAAAGGTCGGAGACCTCGAACCAGGCCTGCTTCCCACCATCGGCGACGGTGCCACTGCAAGCCCAACCCTTGCAAGGCTCGGAACATCGAAGCGCCTGACCGTGATCACCAGCTCGACCGCAGGACCGATCTATGAGCTCCAGCCGGACGGCACCTCGGCGCTTGGCAGCGCAGGTGGCCTCGACAAGGTGCTCTCGCAGACGCCGAACACGCCGGGGCTGGCGAACCTGGTCATCCCAGCACTCGGTGCAACCGCCGTGGCACCGGTCGGGTCGCCGTCTGCCAAACCGTCGATTGTCGCCGCTACGGCCACCTTGGGTCGCCTCCTCGACCAGGGCTATCCCGGGTTGCAAACACCATCGTCCAACGGCATCACAGCATGGAACGCGCGCTCTGGGAAGGTGGCATCGGGATTCCCTGGCCTGATGAATGACCTGCAGTTCCTCACGTCACCGATAGTCGCAAACGTCGCGGGCCCCGCAGCAGGTGGCTACGTGATCCAGGGCAGCGGCCTCGGCGACCTGCGCGCCTATGGCAAGGCCGGCGCTGTCCCAGAGGGGTGGCCCAAGTTCACTGGCGGGTGGGTCGTCGCCGGCGCCGCGGAGGGCCAGCTCACAGGTCTCGGGAAGGGCGTCGTCATGGTCGGAACGCGCCAGGGACAGTTGTGGGCCTGGTCGACGGGGTCAAAGGGCTGCCAGGCGAACGGTTCCTGGCCACAGGTCCACCACGACCTCGCCAACACCTCCAACCTCGCCACCAAGTTGCCTCGAGCGACCTGCTGAGTCCCTCTGCCGGGCTGAACTCAGCCGAGGGTGGTGGTAGTCGTGGTCGAGGTCGCCTTTGCCTTCGAATTCGCTGGCGTACACCGTCCGGCTCCTCCAGGGAATCCACCGCTCGGAGGAATGAAACCCTGCGAGTTCTTGGCCCCGTTCGGTGGCCCGAAGCCCCCGCTCGAGCCGCTCGGAGGTGCGCCACCGCTCGGGAATCCACCGCTCGGGACCCCAGAAGGAAGAGACATGCCGGCGGGGAGGTGGCATTTTGACGAAGCCGATCCGGTCTGCGCGTTTCCGCCCGGCCCGAAGCCACCACCAAAGCCACCACCAAGACCCCCTGAGGAGGACATCGTCGAGAAGCCCCAGAAGCCAAGTGCGAAGACGGCCACCACGATGGCGATCGAGATCGCCTTGATCTTGATGCGGGTCAGCAGCCATGCCGCGAGCAATGCCATCGGCCCGATCGCTGGAACGTAGAAGCGAACAATGTGGACAATGTCACCGCCGCCGCCACCGATGCCGCCCTTGCCGCCGAAGCCATGGCTTCCGGTTGGCAAGTGGACACCGGAAGGCAGGTGGCCGCCAGAGGGCAGGTGCAAGCCCGAGGGCAGGTGGCCGCCGCCCATGGCGCCACCGCCGCCGCCCATCTGGGCCGTCCAGTTGTAGAAGAAGTAGAGGCCGAAGACTCCGAGCCAAACGGCGGTCAGCCCAGCTGCCACGGCCAGGTCTCGCCCTGCGCCCGCACGAGGGGATCGAGTGACGCGCCCTCGGACGAAACTTGCCACGATCCAGATCACAGCGATGAGCGCCAGAGCGATCACGGGCATGGCCTCGATCAGAGGCTTGGGCATCACATGGAGGTTGCCGCTGAAGGCGCCAAGGCTGAAGGTGATCTCGCCGGTCGAGTACCCCGTCGACGTCGCGCCGCCATAGAGCCAGGCATTGAGCGAAGCGATCAGCACGGCAAAGAGGGCTTGGCTCCCGAGCAGGATGGCGGCCCGCTTGGTCGGCATCGTCCGACGAGCGAAGATCCACACGAGGACGGTGACCGCCACCGCGACACCGAGCGCCACCAGGTTGGTGTAGCGGATGAACACCGCCGCATCGAAGGCGAGGAATGCCAGCAGGCCGACCACGGTTCGCCGGGTCTCCGTCGCCTCGTCGTTGAGCAGTGCCCAGATGAGCAGACCACACCCCGCAGCGACCATGGACGCGTCGGTGAAGGTCGGCATCGTCGAGCGCCAGGCGAAGATCATCGCTGCCCCTGAGGAGACGAACATCGCCACCGCAGCGGTGCCACCCCACCGTCCCAACCAGCGACGCCCACCGATGTAGAGGGCGATCGAGGCCAGGCCGCCGTAGAACAGGGGGGCGACACGGAGCAGGCCCACCTCGAAGAAGGGCACGGCGAAGAATGGGTAGCCAGGGTTCTTCTCGCTGATCCATGTCCCATTCGCACGATGCACCCACTGGACGATCCCCGAGGAGTGGCCGCCGTCAGAGAGGACGAGCTGATGTGCCAGCGACGCATATTGGGACGCCGAGAGCCAGATGTGCCCGTGGCTCAGAGCGATGATTGAGGCTCGGTACGCATAGTCATCTGGTTCGAGCATCGACGGCGTGGTGGCCAAGACCACGATGCACAGAATCGCGAAGGCACCGATGGCGAGCCATGCCTCGAGGGTCAGACGAAGGTACCGGCGAGGTCCCTCAGGTGGTGCTGGTGTCGCGTCGATCGGCGGAGGTGGGAGCAGTGCATCGATTGTCATGAGGGTTGTCTACGACCCGAGTCGAAGGGCGGCGGGAGAGGAAGGTGAACTTTTCCTAAGAATCCGCTGAGGACGGGAGGGCAACCGGGCCGTCGGCTGTCAGATAGTGCCGGGGATCGATCGGGCCCGGTCCGTCGAACCGATATGCCACCAGCGGCCCATCCTTGGCGGCGCTGAAGTCGACACAGGCAGCGACGTCAGTGAAGTCGACCTTGAGCGTCGGACTCCAGGTGCGCCAGTGGTGCCCGAAGACCACCGGGATGTCATCGGCGTAGATCTTGCGCCGATCATGCGGCGTCAGGTCGACCTGCACCACGTCGCCATAGGGCTCACCGTTCCCGTCAAGCCCCGCTGGGTCGATCTCGGCGAGCTGATCGAAGGAAGTCTCGCCCGCCCGCCACCACCGCAAACGAGCGAAGCCACGGGTGATCCCCGCCTTGTCACGAAACTCCTTCGCCCCGTAGTCGTGCACGTCGACCTCGGGGCCCTTGAGCAGTGTGTCGACCGCCTCGAAGAAGGGATTGGGGACGAGCGCGACACCTCGTGACCGATCCACCCGGAACGGCACGTGCGCGAGTCGGATCTGCTCGATGCTCGTGAATCGGTGCTCGGCGTCGAGCAGGGGGCGGAGATACTCAACGGCCGATGAGCACCAGCATGCATGGACCACCCTGAGCGGGCCGCCCGAGTCGCGATCGATCTCGATCCAGAGCGGCAACGTGGCGAACCACGAAACCCACGATGCGCGCTCAGCATCGCTGAGCGCCAGGAAGGCGGCGTGCTGATCGAAGTTCTTGGCCGTGTGCGGCCGAAGCGAGACACCAGGCCGTCCAGGATCCTCAGTGGCCCACCCGATGGCGTTGAACTCGTGGTTGCCCATGACGATGAGTGCATCTCCGTGGTCGACCATCCCACGTACCGTCTCGAGGACAGCACGCTGCTCGGGCCCTCTGTCGATCAGGTCGCCGACGAAGATCGCTGTTCGTCCGTTGGTGCTCCGCCACACGCCGTCGTCCTGGCCTGGCAGGTAGTCAAGGCGCCGAAGGAGCTCGACCAGCTTGGCGTGGTGGCCGTGGATGTCACCGATGATGTCGAAGCCACCCACGTTGCCAGTCTCCCAGAGCGGTGGCAGCGGCGTCGCTGAATCGCACTGGGTTGGCTGGAGGCTCCAGACTTTGGAAAAGTATTAGGTCTGTCAGGCTACCCCAACATTCTGGACTCTTGCCTCTCTGGCTCAGGACGCTCGAGCCGCCTCGATCGCTGCGAACACGTGACCGAAGCCACGGGTGTCCCCTGTCAAGCCGTTTCGCATCAGGTTCATCATGTACGCAACTGTCAGGCCAAGCTCTTGATCGGTGTAGATGACGGACCCGCCGTAACCACCCCACCATGCGGCTCGATCGCCGAATGGCAGCAGCGAGCTCGCAAGCCCGTACCCCATCCCGAGCCGCATGGGGAGGCCGAGGACCAGGTCGGTGCCGTCGGCCTGGACCTCGAAGACACGATCGACCATCGATTCCGATATCAGGCGCACCCCGTGGACCTCGCCGCGCCCGGTGATGAGGCCCTGGACATCTGCCACCGATGCTGCGTTGCCCTGTCCGTTGGCAGCTGGGATCTGGGCCGCTCGCCACCACCGGTGCGTCGGTGCCGACGAATCGAGTGCGGGTGAGCGGAACGTTCGCATGGCGATGGAATTCTCTGGAGCATTGGGCTGTCCCTCATCCATGGGGATGACCAGGGCTACCCGAGGCTCTTCGCTCTCGGGCAACCCGACATGGAAGTCAGCGCCGAGTGGTTGCGCGACCTCAGCTCCAAACCACTCACCGAAGGTGGCGGCCCCGGTGACCCGACGCACGATCTCGCCGAGCAGGTGCCCTTGGGTCAGAGCGTGGTAGCCGGATGCCGATCCCGGCTCCCACCAGGGAGTCTGCGCGGCGAGCGATGCACAGACGGCATCGAAGTCGGCGATCTCCTCGTCGGCGCAGGGCCGGTCGAGGCCCGAGAGGCCGGCAGTGTGGCCGAGGACATGGCGGACCAGGACGCCCTGCTTGTCGCCAGCGGCAAACTCAGGCCAGTAGGTCGCCACGGGTCCATCAAGGTCGATCTCGCCCCGATCAGCGAGGATCAGGGCGGCGACGAAGGTCATGGTCTTGGTCGTCGACCAGACGTTGACGAGGGAGTCGCGCTCCCAGGGTTTCGTCT
>CAITOG010000321.1 GCA_903893955.1 uncultured Actinomycetes bacterium | reverse complement strand
GCGAGGATCGCCCAGTAGTCCCATCGCTTGTTCTCCCCCCACGAACCGAGGAGGTTGGCGCGATGCAACGGGTGTCGAGACCACCCTCGCGCCGCAGGATTCAACGACGAACCGTCGGCCACGCACAGGTCAACCGGCTCGACGATCTCGTTCTCGTGAGTGGCCATGCGCCACTGTAGCGATGCCCGAGGTCAGCACTCAGGTCCTCCGACCTCACCGAGGACAGCTCGAAGTGTGACCACTACGAGGTGGTTGGTTCGCTGGGCCTCGGCTCGAGAGCTACGCGCCTGGGTTCCGGAGCAGCGGCGTCCGCCGCTTGGCGTCGCGTTCGGTCTCGAGCAGCGTCTTCATCTTCGACAGCACTGTTGGCGCGTCGGCAGTTCGGTTGCTCCGCTCCTCGGGATCTGTCGTCAGGTTGTGCAGCTCCCACTCCGATTCCGCCGCGGGTCCGGCGAACGGGTTCGGAGCGATCCCACGCTCCGCGTTCCACTCATCGAGGCGCTCGTAGTAGTGGTTCAGCTTCCAGAGCTCTGGTGCTCCCCCTTCACCTGATGGCAGCGAGCCCACGACTGACTCGATGAACACCGGCGGCGCGATGGGGTCATAGTGGGCGCCGGTCAGGACGTTCGCCTGCGTGATCCCGCGGGTCACGTCATCTTCGGTCATGAAGTAGATCGCCGACTCAAGGCTCGCCGGCGGCACCGATCCGCGAGCCACCTCGCTCAGGTCTCGTCCAGGCAGCGACTGCGCTTCGGTGTGGGTCTCACGAAGGCTGTCGGCCGCCTGCGCCACGTCGATGCCGGCCAGACCGAGCAGCGTCGGGATCAGATCGACGTGGCTCGTCGGCGCAGCGACGCCCTCGGGCAGATGGCTGATGCCGGGGCCAGCGATGAGCAGAGGGACACGAACGGCCTCATCGAAGGCATTGCACCACTTCTGGATGAGCCCACCGTGGGCACCGAGCAGATCACCGTGGTCCGAGGTGAAGACGACGATCGTCTCCTCGGCCATCCCGCTCTCCTCGAGAGCCTCGAGGATGCGACCGACAGCCTGGTCGACCAGCTTGTGCAGGTAGTAGTAGAGCCGTCGATACCCGAGGTCCGTCGTCGTGGCGTAGATGGCTTGCGGCCACACCGCCTTGAACTGCTCTTGGCACGCCGGGCGCCCGGCGAACGAGTCGGCCTGCGATGGCGCCTCTGCGATCACCTCGGGGACAGAGCCATCTGGCGGCCCGAAGCCCAGGATCTGCTCCCACCCGAAGCCCGAGAATGCGATGTCGTGCGGGTTGACGAAGGACGCCACAGCCAGCCACGGGCCTTCGTCCCGAGTCGAAGCCATCTCGTCGAAGAGCTCGACGACCTGCTCTGCGAAGATGCCGTCTCTGACGGTGCCGCAGTCGGCCTTCTGTGCACCGTGCGGTTCCCGGCCGATCCAGCCGGAGAAGCCGAATGGGTCGAGGCGATCAGCCTTTCGATAGGCATCGACGACCTCGGGGATGAGGTTGCCGTCGTCGTCGGAGGCTTTCAGGCTCTCGTGGGTGCCTGCAACCGTCAGGTCCGCATGCGAGACGTGCCACTTGCCCCGGTAATGCGTGCGATAGCCGCCGGCGCGGAACCAGTCGCCGAGGGTCGGCACCTCATCAGCATCCAACCATCGCATGGCTGGATCAGACGCCAGCTTTGCCAGTCCGTCGGTCGAGGTCACGCCGTGGAGCGAGGGTTACTGCCCGGTGAACAGCGTTGCCCGACTTGGCGTGCACGCGGTGGAGCCGGCGTAGTGCCGATGGAACTCGACCCCTCGCTGTCGGAGAGACTCTCGCGCTGGCATCTCCTGTTCACGGAAGC
The DNA here is from genome assembly GCA_903893955.1 of uncultured Actinomycetes bacterium. Taxonomy (GTDB): domain Bacteria; phylum Actinomycetota; class Acidimicrobiia; order Acidimicrobiales; family RAAP-2; genus CAIUMH01. The sequence goes on along the minus strand of CAITOG010000321.1, from coordinate 269 downwards.
GCTTGAGGTCCTCACCTTCATAAGGAGGCGGGTAGCGCTCCTCGTCGGTCATGATCACCAGGATGTTCGGTCGAGCCATGGCACAACGCTAGACGGCCTCACTCTTGATCGCGGGGCCGTTGTTCATGGTCTCAAGCCATGCGCTCCCCCGCTCGGAAGCCAACCTCGAAGTCGGCCGACAGCTCGATCGCGGGGATGCTCGCCACGAGCACCGCTCCGATCGATCTGGCAGAGTCTGTGTCGGTCCGCAGGTTGCGGCCTGATCCGTG
>CAITOG010000320.1 GCA_903893955.1 uncultured Actinomycetes bacterium | reverse complement strand
TGGGGCATCAAAGTGGCACTTGGTGGTTGCTTTATGAGGCAAGAGGGCATAAAGTGGAGGCCAGTGGAGCAAAGGGGAGGACCTCCCCTGAGCTCGGCGAGGAGGAGATGACCGGTGGCGGGATTCGTAGGGCGCTTCGAGCACAGCGTCGACACGAAGGGTCGGATCATCCTTCCTGCACGCTTCCGTGACTCCTTCACCCGTGGTGGATTCCTCTCGCAGGACCAAGAGGGCTGCGTCGCTCTCCGCACGCCTGGAGAGTTCGAGCGCCAGATGGCTGAGATCCAGGAGGACGCTCGTCACGGTCGAGATGGACGGAACAGAGCCCGAATCTGGGCGAGGAACTCGTCCGAGGTCGAGATCGACAAGCAGGGACGCATGCCGGTGCCGGGCCATCTCCGAGAGTTCGCACAGCTCGAAGGCGAGGTCCTGATCCACGGAGCGATCGATCGCATCGAGTTCTGGAACCCGACTGTCTGGGAGACGAGGGTCCAGCCGAGCGAGCAGTGGTTCCTCGAGGACGACGAGTGAACACGAGAAGCCTGACGAAGGGAGCACGACACGCCCACCCAGCTGCGCCAGCCAGGACCATGCGCAGCCTTTCGACCGACACGATGGGAGATTTCTCCTCCGCCCTCTCCCTCGTTGGCTCGGGGAGCCTCCACTCCTCGAGGACTCTGTCGGTCGGAAGGCTGCGAATGGCCCAGGACTTCAACCACCAGCCGGTCCTCCTTGCCGAGGTCACGGAGCTCTTCTCGACCGTGCCGACGGGAGTGATCATCGACGCCACCCTTGGTGGCGCAGGCCATGCCGCCGCGCTCCTCGATTCGAGGGACGACATCGCCATCGTGGGCATCGATCGGGACCCCGATGCCATCGTGGCTGCCCGCAGGCGTCTCTCACATTTCGCCGACCGAGCCGCTGTCGTCGAAGGTCGCTTCTCGGAAGTGGCAGCCATCGTCGCTGCCGGCCGCCATGGGGCCGGTGCATGGCCAGAGCTCGACATGGTCGCCGCCCCTGCGCCTGTCGTCGGCATCCTGGCCGACCTCGGCGTCAGCTCTCCCCAGCTCGACCGTGCCGAGCGAGGCTTCTCCTTCGCCCAGGACGGCCCCCTCGACATGCGGATGGACCCCACCTCAGGCCGAAGCGCGTCGGCGCTGCTCGAGTCGATGGACGAGCACGAGCTCACGGCTCTGCTGCGAGAGAACGGCGAGGGGCGTCATGCGAGACGGATCGCCCGCGCCGTTTTGGCCGCTCGACCGATCGCCACGACGCAACAACTCGTCGACGTCATCGACCGAGCCGTCCCTCGTGCTGGGCGGCGAAAGGGACACGTCGCCGCACGTGCCTTCCAGGGACTTCGCATCGCAGTGAACCGTGAGATCGATGAGCTTGCGTTGCTCCTCGACCAGGCGCCGAGCCTCCTCGCCCCGGGTGGTCGCCTCGCTGTGATCGCGTACCACTCTGGCGAGGACGCACTCGTGAAGCACCAGATGCGGGCGTGGGCCGATGGCGACTGCACGT
>CAITOG010000319.1 GCA_903893955.1 uncultured Actinomycetes bacterium | reverse complement strand
TCTGGTCCTCGTACTCGAGCAGGTCGGTCTCGTAGGCCAGCACCTGCTGCATGCGCAGCGCCCACTGCTGGTCCCACGGCCGGGGCAGGCCCAGCGCCTCGTTCCAGGCGGGGAGCTGGAGCGCTCGGGCCCGAGCGTCGGCCGACAGGGTGACGCCGAGGGCTTCCAAGACGATGCGCTGCACATTGTTCTCAGGCTGCTGCTCGGTCAGGCCGAGCGAGTTCACCTGGACGCCGTAGCGGAAGCGACGCTTGGCCGGCTCCTCGACGCCGTAGCGCTCGAGGCAGATGGCGTCCCAGAGCTTGGTGAAGGCCCGCATCTTGGCGGTCTCCTCGACGAACCGGATGCCGGCGTTCACGAAGAAGCTGATCCGGCTGACGACGTCGGGGATCTCGCTGGCGTCGACCTTGCCCGAGTCACGCACCGCGTCGACCACGCCGATGGCAGTGGCCAGGGCGTAGGCGATCTCCTGGGTGGGGGTGGCCCCTGCCTCTTGGAGGTGGTAGCTGCAGACGTTGATCGGGTTCCACTTCGGGACGTGGCGCACCGTGTAGGCGATCATGTCGACGATCAGTCGCCGGGAGGGGACAGGGCCGTAGATGTAGGTCCCTCGAGACAGGTACTCCTTGACGATGTCGTTCTGGGTGGTGCCGGTGAGCACCGCCGGGTCGACCCCTTGGTCCTCGGCGTTGGCGATGTAGAGGGCGAGGAGCCATGCGGCGGTGGCGTTGATGGTCATCGACGTGTTCATCTCGCCGACGGGGATCTGGTCGAGCAGCTGGGCCATGTGGCCGAGATGGGCGACAGGGACGCCGACCTTGCCGACCTCGCCGGAGGCCTCGGGAGCGTCAGGGTCGTAGCCGGTCTGGGTCGGCAGGTCGAAGGCGATCGACAGGCCTGTCTGCCCCTTGGCCAGGTTGGTGCGGTAGAGCTTGTTGGAGGCGGTGGCGGTGGAGTGGCCTGAGTAGGTCCTCATCACCCACGGCTTGGCGCGTCGGTTCTCGCTCATCGGGGCCTCCTTCTCGTCGTCAGGGGTCCACGCACCCAGCCTCGCAGGGCCGAGGCCGGCGCGCGCGGTCGCCTACTTGTTGTAGTCGTAGAAGCCGTGCTTGGTCTTGCGACCGAGACGCCCTGCGGCGACCATCCGGCGCAGCAGCGGGACGGCGGCGTAGTTGGGGTCCTTGAACTCGGTGTGGAGCGCGTCGAGGATCGCCAGCGAGGTGTCGAGGCCGACGAGGTCGAGCAGAGCGAAGGGTCCCATCGGGAAGCCGCAGCCGCCCTTCATGGCGGTGTCGATGCCGTCGCGGCTGGCCACGCCCGACTCGAGGAGTCGGATGGCGTTGTTGAGATACGGGAAGAGCAGGGCGTTGACGATGAAGCCGGCCTGGTCCTTGACCTCGACCGGGTCCTTGCCGCAGCTGGCGGCGAAGGCGGTGACCTCGTCGATGGTCTCATCTGAGGCCGTGATCGGTCGGACGATCTCAACGAGCGCCATCGCCGGCGCCGGGTTGAAGAAGTGGACGCCGCAGACTCGGTCGGGGCGCTTGGTGGCGACCGCCATCTCGACCACCGGGAGCGTCGAGGTGTTGGTGGCGATGATGGCGCCCTCCTTGACGATGGCGTCGAGCTCGGTGAAGAGCGGCACCTTGACGTCGAGGTCCTCGACCACCGACTCGATCACCAGGTCGCAGTCGGCGAGCGCGCTCAGCTCGGTGGCGGTGGTGACGCGCCCCAGGATCTCGGCCTTCTCCTCCTCGGTCCGGCGCCCCTTCTCCACCTGGCGAGCGAGCGACTTCTCGAGCCCGCCCTTCATGGCGTCTGCGGTGGCCTGGCTGCGCGAGCGCAGCACGACCTCGTAGCCATTGGCCGCAGCCACCTCGGCGATGCCCGAGCCCATGATCCCTGAACCGATGATTCCCACACGTGTGATCGACATGGTTGGAGATGCTATCGGTCCGCCGGCTGCCAGGACAGATGAGGAGTCTGTGGGATCCTTGGGTCTATGGAGCCTGAGAGCGGAACGGTTGTCCTCCTTGGTGCTGGTGCGCTCGACGACCCATCGACCAGCCAGCAGCTCGCCGAGCTTGCGTCGGGTCCAGTGGTGGTGCTGCCGACAGCGGCAGCCTTCACCGGCATGGAGGCGGCGGTGGTCGAGGTCGCAGGGCGCTTCGTCGAGCTCGGCCTCGAGGTCGAGGGTGTGATGGCGGCGAGTCGGGCTGACGCGCAGAACGAGGAGCTGGTCAAGCGCCTCGACACCGCCGCGCTGGTGTGGCTCGCCGATGGCAACAGCCTCCACTTGAAGACGACGCTACGCGACACGTTGCTGCTCGACGCGCTCTGGGGCGTGCTCGCCCGCGGTGGCGTCGTGGCGGCAAGCGGTTCGGTGGCCTCCGCGCTGTGCGACCCGATGATCGACCCACGAGGTGGTGCGCCGATGATCGGGTTGGGACTCGTGACCTCGGTGTGCGTGGTGGCGGGTGACGAGGCGGCGTCAGGCCACGACGAGATGCGCAACCGAACGCTCGGGCTGGTGAGCCCCACGATGCCAGTCGCGGTTCTGGCACCCGGGACCGGTCTGACGCTCAGCAGCCAAGGTCCCAGCTCGATCGGGGGGATGCCCGATGTCTACGTGGGTGGTCGCCCCGTAGCCGACGGCCTTTCGGCGATCGGTTCCTTCTAGGGCGCTACTCGGACTCGGTGATGACGACCGACTCGATGACGACGTCGGTGACCGGCTTGTCGCCGCGACCTGTCTCGACCTTCTCGATGGCGTCGACCACGTCCAGGCCCTTGATGACCTTGCCGAACAGGGCATAGGCGGGCGGGAGACTGACCCCGCTCGGACCTGAGATGACGAAGAACTGGCTGCCGTTGGTGTTCGGGCCGGCGTTGGCCATCGCCAGCGACCCGATCTCGTAGCGGCCGGGCTTCGGCAGCTCGTCAGCGAAGCGGTAGCCCGGCCCACCAGTGCCGGTGCCCTGCGGGCAGCCGCCCTGGAGGACGAAGCCCTGGATGACTCGGTGGAAGGTGAGGCCGTCGTAGAAGTGGTAGCGGGCCAGGAACACGAAGGAGTTGACCGTCTTCGGAGCGGCGATCGGGTCGAGGGCGATGACGATCTCGCCCATCGAGGTCGTCATGGTGGCGGTGTAGCGCTTGTCGACGTCGATGCACATCGGCGGCTCAGCGTCGAAGGTCGTCGTCCTTGGCGACGAGCCGTCAGGGTTAGGGCAGGCGGGCGTGGTCATTGGTGCTCCTTGGGGGTTGGGCTCGAGGCGGTGGCGTGCTCGCCGGTCAGCTCGAAGTGATGGTGATCGAGAGGATCCGGTGGGTGACTGCTGGCGGCACGCCTGCGGTCGTCCCCTGGGAGTTGATCTTCTGGACGATGTCCATGCCCGAGGTCACCGCACCGAAGAGGGCGTAGGTGTTGGGGAGGTTCTCGCCCTCGGCGCCGGTGACGATGAAGAACTGGCTGCCGCCGGTGTTGGCCGAGCCGGTGTTGGCCATCGCTACCGACCCGATCGGGTACTGCGGCGTGGCCTTGGCCGGGTTCTCGTCGGGGATGGTGTAGCCCGGGCCACCGGTGCCGGTGCCGGTGGGGTCACCGGTCTGGTCCATGAACTGCGGGATGACCCGGTGGAAGATCACGCAGTGGTAGTAGCCCTTGTCGGCGAGGAACACGAAGTTGTTGACCGTCGTCGGTGCAGTCTTCGGGTCCAACGTGATGGTGAAGGGGCCCAGGTCGGTGACAACCTTGGCGGTGTAGGTCTTCGACGTGTCGATGGTCATCGCCGGTGCGCTCGGCCACGACAGCGTGTTGACGCGAGCCGAGGTCGACGCCGGGCAGCCAGCTGCCACTGCGACCTTGTTGGCCTGGGCCTGTGCGGCGGCGTTGGCGGCTGAGGTCGCCGAGGAGGTCGTGGTCGAGGCCTGCGTGGTCGACGTCGAGGAGGACTTCGACCCGCCGCGGCTGAGCAAGAAGATGCTCCCGACCACCACGACGGTGATCACGGCGACGATGATGACCCGACGAGTCAGGGTCTTCCTCTTGGCCTGCTTCATCTCCTGCTCGCGGCGCTGCTCGCGCCCGGCACGCTGTCTGGCTCTCTTCTCCGTTGGCACGGCAGCGATGCTAGCGGGCCGGCGAAGTCGAGCCACCTCGGCTGGCTCCGGTAGTTTCGAGGGCCGTGGCACTCATCGTCCAGAAGTTCGGCGGCACCTCCGTCGGCGACGCAGATCGCATCCGCGCTGTCGCGGACCACATCGCACGGACGCGCCGTCAGGGCGATGACGTCGTCGCCGTCGTCTCAGCCATGGGCAAGTCGACCGACGAGCTGCTCCGACTGGCCGATGCCGTCTCCTCCGATCCGCCACCACGGGAGATGGACATGCTCCTGACCTCAGGCGAGCGGATCTCGATGAGCCTGCTGTGCATGGCGCTGGCCGACCTCGGCATCAAGGCGGCGTCGTTCACTGGCAGCCAGGCCGGGATTATCACCGACACCGACCACACCCGAGCCAAGATCCTCGAGATCAGGCCGGACCGGCTCGCCGCGGCGATCGCCGATGGCGTCGTGCCGGTGGTGGCGGGCTTCCAAGGCGTCTCGACGGAGAAGGACATCACCACCCTCGGCAGAGGCGGCTCCGATGTCACCGCCGTGGCCCTCGGCGCAGCCTTGGACGCCGCCGTCTGCGAGATCTACACCGACGTGACCGGCGTCTTCAGCGCTGATCCCCGCGTCGTCCCCGACGCTCGGCGTCTCACCCGGGTCAGCTTCGACGAGATGCTCGAGATGGCCGCCACCGGCGGTCGTGTCCTGATGCTCCGCTCGGTCGAGTTCGCTCGCAACCACCACGTTCCGCTCCACGTCCGCTCCTCGTTCACCTGGGAGCCCGGTACGTGGGTCGTAGAGGAGGACCAATCCATGGAACAGGCAATCGTCAGCGCCGTCACCCACGATGCCACCGAGGCCAAGGTCACGGTCGCTGGTGTGCCTGACCGGCCGGGCATCGCCGCGCACCTCTTCCGGGCGCTCGCTGATCGGTCGATCAACGTCGACATGATCGTGCAGAACACGTCCGCCAACGGCACCACGGACATCTCCTTCACGGTCCCGAGGGTCGACCTCGACGACGCGGTGGCGGCTGCCGAGTCGCTCTCCGGCGAGATGGGATTCGCCGGCGTGTCCTCGGACAGCTCGATCGCCCGGGTGTCGCTCGTCGGCGCAGGCATGAAGTCCTACCCCGGGGTCACCGCCACCATGTTCGAGACGTTGGCCGAGCTCGGGATCAATATCGAGATGATCTCGACGTCCTCGATCCGCATCAGCTGCGTGGTCGATGAGTCGGTGGTCGAGGAGGCGCTCAGAGCCCTGCACGCAGCCTTCGGCCTCGGCGGCTGAGCGACCGCTGTCGTCGCCGGGCTGACGGCTCGGTACGATCGGTGCCATGAGGATCGCAGTCGTCGGCGCCACCGGTCAGGCAGGGTCGGTCATGCGCGCCCTGCTCGAGGAGCGCGCCTTCCCGCTCGACGACGTCCGGTTCTTCGCCTCTGAGCGCTCCGCTGGCAGCGTGCTCGCCTTCTCTGGCGGCGAGGTCATCGTCGAGGATGCGGCCACCGCCAGCTTCGAGGGCATCGACATCGCGCTCAGCGCGGCGGGAGCCACCTCGTCCAAGGTGCTGTCGCCGAAGCTCGCTGCCGCCGGTGCGATCGTCGTCGACAACTCGTCCGCGTGGCGGATGGATCCAGCCGTGCCCCTCGTCGTGCCTGAGGTCAACGCAGACGACCTCGACGACATCCCCAAGGGCATCGTGGCGAACCCGAACTGCACGACCATGGTCGCGATGCCGGTGCTCAAGCCGCTCCACGACGAGGCCGGGCTGGTGTCGCTGGTGGTGACGACCTTCCAGGCGGTCTCTGGCGGCGGACGCGAAGGCGTCGCAGAGCTCGCAGACCAGATCGCCGCCACCGCCGAGGGCGCAGCCGACCTGGCGCTCGACGGTCGGGCGGTGGCTGGACCATCGCCGGTCAAGTTCCCAGGACCCATCGCCCACAACGTCCTGCCGATCGCGGGGAGCATCGTCGACGATGGTCTCGGGGAGACCGACGAAGAGAAGAAGTATCGCAACGAGAGTCGCAAGATCCTCCACCTGCCTGGCTTGGCGGTGAGTTGCACCTGCACCCGGGTGCCCGTGTTCACCGGCCACTCGGCCGCCATCACTGCGTCGTTCGCCTCGCCGCTCAGCCCTGCTCGGGCGCTCGAGATCCTCGGTGCAGCTGAGAGCGTGGTCGTCAGCGATCTGCCCACCGCCCTCGATGCAGCGGGAACTGATCCGTCGCTCGTCGGACGAGTCCGGGTCGCCGAGGGCGTGCCCAACGGTCTCGCCATGTTCGTGGTGGGGGACAACCTGCGCAAGGGCGCCGCCTTGAACGCGGTGCAGATTGCCGAGGCGCTCTTGCCTCGGCGTTTCTAGCCCCTCAGTCCGCACCTGCGGTCGGCGGCTGGACAGGCTGACCGCCCTCGGTGGCGAGTCGTCTCGCCAGGTTGACGGCGTGGTCGCCGAAGCGCTC
>CAITOG010000318.1 GCA_903893955.1 uncultured Actinomycetes bacterium | reverse complement strand
GACAGCGGCGTCGAGCGCTTGTCGGGAGTTCACTCGTCATCGGGCTCGCCGTCTTCGCTGCGGTGTTGCTCTCGACCACGACGGGCAGCCATCGGACCACCGCTCCGCCGAGCCAGCCGACGGTGCCTCGGCACCCGACCACGACGGCAACCAGCCCCGCGACCACGACGATCCCGCCAGGCCAGCTCCCGCAGACCACTGCAGAGCCCGGCTTCGGGCCAAGGCTCACCACTCCGATGCAGACTCTCTTCGAATCGATCGTCCAAGGTTCCTCGGCACTCGGCCGAACCGTCTTCTTTCCCAAGGGGGCGTACGTCTCCATGAAGCATGGCATCCTTCCGGACCCCGCCAGCGACTACCAGAACCGACTCATCGCCTTCTTCGACCTCGATCTCGGCGCCTACCACTCCGCGTTGGGTTCGCCGCCATCGGCTGCCCACCTCGTCAAGGTGAAGGCGGACCGTTCGCTCGCCCAGTGGATCGCACCTGGGACCTGTGAGAACAATGTCGGCTACTGGCACCTGCCCGGGACGAGGTTGGTTTACTCGCAGAACGGCATCATCAAGTCGTTCCGTGTGGCGTCGCTGATCTCGTGGCGAGGCCAGTGGTACGTCGTGCACCTCGGCCCGAACCCTCGTCCGGCAGACGTGGGAACCGTCGACGATCCGCAGGTCGGCGCTGGCGTGCCTGGGCCGGGCGGTGGCTGTTGAGCTAGGTGGTGCTCGGCGGGGCGATCGTGCCGTCGGCCTGGATGGTGGCGGCAGAGGGGCCGAAGTCGGCCGAGGAGAGCTGGTTGACGAGGGTCGCTGACTGGCCAGAGGAATCGACAGAGGGTGTCCCGGTCGAGCTGAGCACCAACGACGTGAAGGTGCCATGACGGAAAGCGCCCGTTGCTGTCATGGTGACCTTCAAAATCGCGGAGAGCGTCAGATCGCCCACCGAGGCGAAGTTGTTGTAGTTGGCGTAGTCGCCGAGGCTGTAGGCGATCAGGTGGCCGTTGTACCACTGCATGCCTCGCAGCACATGGGGACCGCTTGCCAGCACCAGATCTGCCCCGTCGTCGATTGCCGCATGGGCGAACGCCTCTGGGTTCCCTCTGTCTTCGCCGAGATAGGTCTCTTCCTGTCCGGTCACGTGGTCGGCTGCGGTCCCCTCGGCGCCTGTGTGCATGTAGACGACGACCACGTCGGCAAGGGTCTTCGCATGGGTGATCAATGCCTTGGCTGCGGCCGGATCCAGCAGGTTGTTGGTGCTCGAGTAGGGAGCGAAGTCGACGAACGCGACTTTGGTGCCACCCTCCTTGGTCACGCCGATCTGACCAGGCAAGCCGGCTTGCATGATGCCCGCTGCTGCGAGTGCTGCTGTCGTGTCGCTGACACCCTGGTCGCCGAAGTCATGACTGTGATTGTTGGCGCTGTTGAGCACCGTGAAACCGTCGTCACGCATCACCTGCGCATAGGAGGGTGGGACAGCGAACGCATAGCACTGGGTCGAGCCGGCGGCGCACTTCGACGACGATCCGTTCGTCATCGTCCCCTCGAGGTTGCCGAAGACGATGGGAGCCGCCAGCGCGCTCTTGGTCGGCGCCAGGATCGAGGCAGGGTCTGACGGAAGCGCGCCCTGGTTCCCGAGCTCGGTGTCG
>CAITOG010000317.1 GCA_903893955.1 uncultured Actinomycetes bacterium | reverse complement strand
GATCCCGTGGCGGTCGAGTCCTACCGGGACAAGGGCTACCTTCCTGACGCCTTCGTCAACTACCTCGCGCTGCTCGGGTGGAGCCCGCCGGGTGACGCCGAGATCGTCGACCGGCAGGTGCTCATCGACGAGTTCCGGCTCGAGGCAGTGCACCACGCGCCCGCGTTCTTCGATGTGGCCAAGCTCACACACATCAATGGGGAGTACATCCGGTCGATGAGCCTCGACGAGTTCGTCGAGGCGTGTCGTCCTTGGGTCGCACCGGTTGAGGGCGCGTGGCGGCCCGAGGGTGATGGGCCACCGTGGCCAGCTGATCGATTTGACGAACAGCAGTTCCGATCGATCTCACCGTTCGTCCAAGAGCGGGTCTCGATGCTCTCCGAGGTGCCGGGCATGATCGATTTCCTTTTCCTGGAGGAGCCGGCGTACGACGAGGCGGCGGTGAGCAAGACCATCGAGTCCGATGCGGCCGCAGGACAGATCCTCGACGCAGCCCTGGACGCCTATGCCAGCGCCGCGTTCGAGCCGACGGTGCTCCATGAGGCGACCGTCGGTCTCTCTGACGGACTTGGGATGAAGCTCCGCAAGACGCAGGCTCCGATCAGGGTGGCGGTGACCGGCCGCAGCGTCGGACCACCACTCTTCGAGTCGCTTGCCCTGCTCGGTCGGGCAGAGGTCATCCGACGGCTCGAGCTGGTCCGGGGGCGGGCCTCTCGGTGATCCTGTTCTCGGTCAGGTGGGCCATCAGGCTGATGGCTCTGTGCCTGGTCCTGATCGTCGGCTACCTCGGGGTCACCGGCGTGCAGGTGTGGCTGACTAGCCGAGAGCAATCGAGCGCGACCGCAGACGCCATCTTGGTCATGGGCTCGGCTGAGTACAACGGGACGCCATCCCCAGATCTTGCAGCACGTCTCGACCAGGCGCTCTCGCTCTACGCGGCCAAGCGCGCACCGCTCATCGCCGTGACCGGCGGCAAGGAGGTGGGCGACACCCACACCGAGGCAGGTGTCTCGGCGGCATGGCTTGAGGCACGAGGCGTCCCAGCAGCCAGCATCGTGGTCGGCTCCGGGAGCGACTCGTATCAGAACGTCGCATCGGTGGCCCCGTCGCTCAAGGCACGAGGGGTGACATCGCTCCTGGTGGTCACCGATCCGTTCCACGAGGACCGGGCGATGGCGATCGCCTCGACCTTCGGGTTCGCCCCCTCGCCGACCCCGACCGAACACTCGCCGTTGCGAGGCAGCGGGACGTTCTCCTACTTCCTGAAGGAGACGGTGGCGGTCGCGGCCGGCCGGATCATCGGCTACGGCACCCTCTCGAACGCCGACCATCCGACCACGACCACCGTGGGAGCACCTTCGCCCGACCGGCTACACTTGGGGCTCCACCTTTCGGGGGTGGTGTAATTGGCAACACGGCTGGTTCTGGTCCAGTTATTGAGGGTTCGAGTCCTTCCCCCCGAGCGCTGCGAGGAGCGGGAGACCGCGCTGAGCAAGACAGGGTCCCATCGTCTAGTGGCCTAGGACACCACCCTCTCAAGGTGGAGACACGGGTTCGAACCCCGTTGGGACTGCCATTGCGTTGTGTCACCGCGGCGCGGGCAGATGGAGCGGTGCATCCTCAGAGGTCGGCCTCCTGGTGAATCGCTGAGGGCCAGGTTTCCGCTTCGAGCCAGCTGCCCCGTGTCAGGCTCGTATGCGAGATTGCCGATCGAGGTCGCCGGTGGCGCCATGGCCCGACAACGAGGTCGGCAGCAGAACACGGATCCAGTCGACGAGCAAGATGGCGAAGGCGACCAAGGGAGCCACGGGCGCCATGACGACGAAGATAATCAGAAGGATCGTCGCGACCGTCGAGCCTGATCGTGCGAACCTCTGAACCCTCCTGTCGACGCCTGTCAGTTTCAGGCCCTTGCGGAATGTGAAAGGGTTAGCGAACCTCTCGACGGGACGAGCTCCGGCGTGGCCGAATCGCTGCTCGAGCGACTGGCCTTCAACAGTGCGGCAGCCATCGAGCGAGACCGCGAAGTTATGAACACGAATCCGTGGCATGCGCGAGCTCCCTTAAGCGTGGCCTCCTGCGTGACTGGCTGGACCCCAGGATGATGACGCTGACAGCCCGAACAAGGGGCGGCTCCCCTACAGAGGGCTGCGGGGGATATGACATTCGCGACGTCGTCGACAGAAGCCTCTCGCTCCGTTGGTGGCTGCTCACTAGGGTGAACCCAGGTGCAGCAGAGCGTGCACCGCGGCAGCAACACGCGAGGAGACCACCGATGGATTTCGCAGTCAAGGGCACAGTGTTGCCAGTCCTCGAGGCAACGCTCGAGCAGGGTGAGGGGCTCATCTCGACCCACGGCGACCTCGGATGGATGAGTCCGACGATCCAGCTATCCCAGACGACAGGCGGCAAGGGCTTCATGAAGGCAGCGAAGCGCATGGTGGGTGGCGCAGGCCTCTTCTTGACCCGTTACACCTCGGAAGGCGGGCGGGGCACCGTGGTGTTTCCAGCCAAGCTGCCGGGCAACATCATCAATGTTGAGGTGACGCCCGAGAAGTCGTTCTACGTGCATCGATCAGGATTCCTCTGCGGCACGGAGGGAATCGAGGCATCAGTGTCGATGCAGCAGAAAAAGATGGTCGGTGGGTTCTTCGGCGGCATGGGGTTCTTCCTCCAGCACCTCCAAGGCGAGGGCATCGCATGGCTGGAGATCTCCGGCGAGATGTTCGAGTACGACCTTCCACCCGGAGAGACCTTGCGAGTGCATCCGACCCATGTCGGCGCGTTCGAGGAGGGCGTCCAGTTCTCGGTGAGCACCATTCCCGGCCTGTCCAACAAGATGTTCGGAGGCAACGGGTTCTTTGTGGCCACATTGACGGGACCAGGCAAGGTCTGGCTCCAGTCGATGAGCATCACGCAGCTTGCGGTGGAGATCGCCGACCATCTGCCTGGCAGCGACTCGTCCAGCTCGGCATCGAATGTTGGCGGCCTCATCGGCGGCTTGCTCAAGGGCTGAAGACGACGGTGGCTGACTATGACCTGCGCTGCCCGTTCTGCGGTGCGCAGACAGTGGGCGGACGATGCCCGAACTGTGCACAGGGTCCCGAGCGTTCTGCACCGAGCGGCGTGAACGCCGACCGGACGTCTGCGCATGTCGAGGTCCCAGTGAACGAGCGCTCAAAACGGTCTGTCGACCGCCTCGCCATCTACACGCCGGAAGGAGGTCGACCGGGAACCTTCGCTCGCGTTGCGACCCTTCTGGCTGCCTCAATCTCTGCCGGGGCGTTCGTCGTGCTGGTCCTCCTCCTTCTGGTCGGATTGGGCGCAGCGCTGGTCGGTGCGGTGGCGGCCGCGAGCCCGTGGCTCAGCGTGATGCTCGTGATCCTGTGCGCGGTGATCCTTGTCGTCCTCGCCGTCCTTGCCACGGGGCTCTCGATCATCTGGAAGCACCGGGGCGACTACTCGGCGGCCCGAAGGGCGGCCAGCGAGGCAGCGAACACTCATAGGGACTGACTCGGGTACGGGAGCGGCGTGTGAGCACGTGCGTAGGACGTGGGCTCCTGCCAAGATCCTTCTCGTGACCGCACGAGGGAGAGAGCAGACGACGCCGTGGACCCTCGAAAACCTCGCCGAGTTCGTTGCCGCCACAGCCGGGCGCCCCGGCCGAGTCGAGAGAGCCAACGCGGGCGTGCTGGTCGCAAGTCCGGTTCCGGTGCCGAACGGCTACTTCAACGCGGCATTCCCCTTTGATCAGGCTGAGCCCACTCGGTTCCTTGACGAGGCCGAGGCCTTCTTCGCCGACCAGAAGAGTCCCTTCGTCCTCTGGGCTCCTGAGACCTTCCCCGACCTCATCGAAGCGGCCGAAGCACGATCGAGCGGGGCCGCACCCGATTCCTCGCCCCAGATGGTGATTCGAACAACGCCACCCGCCCGCTCGACCCTCACGATCCGAGAGGTTGGGTTGGACGCCGACTCGACTCTCTTCGCACAGCTCTGTGAAGCCGGCTATCAGACCCCGGGTCTGGCATGGATCCTCGATCGTCACGATGCGTTCGGCGCACCCGGGACGACGTGGGCGGTCGCCTTCGACGGCGAGGAGCCCCTTGGGGTTGGATGTGGCTTCGTGTCCGGAGAGACCGGCGGCGTGTTCTACGTCGCCACGCCTCCGGCAACTGCCCGACGGGGAGCCGCCGCCGCCATCACCACCTGGCTGACGGCTGAGCTCTTCGCCCGCGACGCCAAGCTGGTCACCCTCCAAGCGAGCGACCAAGGGCTTCCGGTCTACGAGCGTCTGGGGTTCAAGGAACAGGTCAGGCTCAGACGCTTCACGTTCGAGGCAGCCAGCTGAGGACATTGTCGCCGCCGACCGCTCCTCGATGTCGACCACAACCATGCTCGAGGAGTACGTCGCGATGCGCCTTTGCTCGCCATGGCGGAATCCCGGGACCGGATCAATCAAACTGATCCCCCTCACGAGGTAGCTATCGCTCGGTCGATCCCTGGAGGTTCACTGTGGCGGCCTTCGAGTGGAGGAGGCGCCAGATCGCCGCAGAGCTGAGCGACGCCATCGACGGCGAGCCCGCCGACACAGACTCGAGGTCGAGTCGCTCCGATCTCGTCCTGGCGTGCTGCGCCGTATCATGCTGGTTCATAATTCCGATGATATTAGTCGGGTATTGGCAACGTTGCACGTGGGCGCCCCGGCTCGACCCGCCACCACATGCGGGACAGCCCTAGTGTGGGCGTATGGCACTGGTCAACAGGCGTTCGAGTGACGTACCCACCGTGGTCGCGGTCGTTCGCGTGCACGCCTTGCGGGGTCTCAACCGCGCGCAAGAGCTGACGCTTGATGCTGCCGATGTGGTCCTGCGTGCGACGAAGTCCTCACCGGTGAGCGATCTGCCGACACCGTCGAAGCTCCCCGGCGTACCGAGCCTTGACGCGGCGACTCGGTTCACCTTTGACTTCGCAACCGAAGTCTTGAACTCGCAACGTGACTTCGCACTCCGCCTGACGCGAGCTCTCCGCTCCAAGTAGCGACTCGGGCCATGGGATCACGTCCCGCTGAGTGGTGTCACTTGGACCGCAGCATCCTCAACGCAATGACGATCATGCCATGAGGGTCGGTGGCCCTGCCTCTGGACCGATCTCGGTGGTTGTGCTGGCCAG
>CAITOG010000316.1 GCA_903893955.1 uncultured Actinomycetes bacterium | reverse complement strand
CCGGCCGAACCGATGATGCCGAGCAGGATCCTCGTGATCTCGACGAGCTTCTCGGTCCCGAAGACCTTCATCGACGAGGAGTCAGCAGCGCCGACCTCGTCGCGTGCCACGAGCACCGCCATCCGCCAGTTGAGCAGCCACATCGCCTCGAGCTCGGCTGCCACTCGAGCTAGGTCCATCTGGACCCACGGCAGCTCGATGACACGTCGGCCATCGTCGAGCACGGTCTGGCGAGCCCACGAGGTGACCTGCTGGAAGAGGTGGTGACCAAGGCCAGACCATGCGGCCAAGCCCACCCGCTCGTGGTTGAGCTGCATCGTGATCATCGACCAGCCAGCGTTCTCCTCGCCGACGAGCTCGGTGACCGGGACCCTGACGTCCTCGTAGTACGTCGCCGTCGTGGTCAGGCCTCCCACCGTGGTGATGAGGCTCCAGTCGAAGCCCTTGGCGGACGTCGGCACGCAGATCATCGAGATGCCCTTGTGCTTGGGCGCGTCGGGATCAGTGCGACACGCCAGCCAGACGTAGTCGGCATCGTTCGCGCCAGAGGTGTAGATCTTGCTGCCGTTGATCACGTACTCGTCACCGTCGCGGACTGCTCTTGTCTGGAGGCTCGCCAGGTCGGTCCCCGCCTGCGGCTCGGTGTAGCCGATGGCGAAGTTGAGCTCGCCCGAGAGGATCTTGGGCAGGTAGTAGCTCTTCATCTCCTCGGAGCCGTACGTCATCATCGTCGGACCGACAGTGTTGATCGTCACGAAGGGGAACGGCGCACCCGCACGGCGGGTCTCGTCGAAGAAGATGAACTGGTCGGTCGCCGGTCGGCCCTGGCCGCCGTACTCCTCAGGCCATCCGATCCCGAGCCATCCGTCCTTGCCCATGCGTGCGACGACATCGCGCCAGACCTCGCCACCCTCCATATTGGCGGCGAGCGCGGCGCGGATCTCAGGCGTCAACAGCTCGGCGTAATAGCGACGAAGCTCGTCGCGAAGTGCGAGCTGTTGCGGCGTCTCTTCGAGGAACATGGTGCTGGGCCCTCCTCCCGTGGTTCCGGCTCGACGGCGCGAGTCCGGCTTCTTGAAGGAATGTAACAGGTTCTAGTCTCGATCTGCCCCGCCAGGCGGCGCAGGCGAGATGGAACGTGTTCTAGTGTTACCTGCGAGATCGAGACAGGGGGATCAATGCGTTTTCATCAGGCGGTCACGTTCCTCGAGATGGACCAGCTCCTCCCTGTGGCCCGGGCCAGCGAGGAGCTCGGCTTCGACGGCGCCTACCTCTCGGACCACCTCTTCAACCCCCGTTCCTTGGAGAGCCGTTACACCTACTCGACGGCCGATGACGGCGCCCCGTTCTGGGAGAAGGACGTTGCCTGGCCCGATCCGATGTGCCTCATCTCGGCCATGGCAGGTGCGACGAACACCCTCACCTTCACCACCGGCGTCTACATCGCCCCGCTCAGAGACCTCATCAGCGTGGCCAAGACGGTCGGCACCACCGCGACGATCTCCAACAACCGGGTCCGGCTCGGCGTGGGCGTCGGCTGGTGCAAGGAGGAGTTCGATCAGACCGGTCAGGACTTCCACACCCGGGGCAAGCGTCTCGACGAGATGATCCCGGCGCTGCGCGCCCTGTGGGCTGGCGACTGGGTCGAGCACCACGGTGATTTCTACGACGTCCCTGAGTGCCAGATCGAGCCCCACCCGACCGAGATGGTGCCGATCTTGGGTGGTGGCCACTCGCCGGTCGCTTTCCGACGCGCCGCGCAGCTCTGCGACGGGTGGATCGCTGCGGGTGCGTATCGCGAGGAAGACGCATGGGAGCACCTCGCCTCGCTCAAGCAAGCGCTCACGGAGCACGACCGGGACGTCGATGACTTCACGATCTACATGTCGCTCTTCGAGATGCCGTCGGTCGATCTCTACCGCCGCTTCGAGGAAGCAGGCGTCACCGACCTGATCTGCGCCCCCTGGATGATGGTGCCCGAGGAGGTGTCGCCAGCCGATCGTCCGGCGAGGCGTCGCGAGGAGATGGAGCGATTCGTCGACGAGATCATCGAGCCGATGCGGGGCTAAGGTCGCCAACCGTTCGAGCAAGGGGGAACACGTGAGCAAGCTCAAGCTAGGTCTGCAGCTCGGCTACTGGGGTGCTGGTCCGCCGACAAGCGCGGTCGAGCAGGTGGCAGAGGCCGAACGCCTCGGCTTCGACTCGATGTGGACCGCGGAGTCCTACGGCTCGGACGCGCTCACCCCGCTCGCATGGTGGGGTTCGCAGACGACCTCGATGCGACTCGGGACCTCGCTCTGCCAGCTCTCAGCTCGTGCTCCGGTCGCGATGGCGATGGCAGCGATGACCATGGACCATCTCTCCGGTGGCAGGTTCGTCCTCGGCCTCGGCGTCTCTGGTCCCCAGGTGGTCGAGGGCTGGTACGGAGCACCGTTCAACAAGCCACTGGCCAGGACCCGTGAGTACGTCGACATCGTGCGCAAGGTGCTCAAGCGCGACGAGCCGGTCACCAACGACGGCGAGCATTACCCGCTCCCCTACCCAGGTGGCCTCAACCTCGGCAAGCCACTCAAGTCGATCGTCCACCCGCTCCGAGAGGACATCCCGATCATCATGGGCGCCGAGGGCCCGAAGAACGTGGCGCTGGCGGCGGAGATCGCCGACGGCTGGTTTCCGATCTTCTTCGCCCCTCGGGCGATGGGTTCCTTCCAGGGCTATCTCGACGAAGGCTTCGCCCGACCAGGGGCTCGCCGACGCAAGGAGGACTTCGAGGTCCTCGCCTTCGTCCCGACCATCATCCACGAGGATCTTGAGGTCGCCGCCGACATGTACCGGCCAGCGATCGCCCTCTACGTGGGCGGCATGGGAGCCAAGGAGATGAACTTCCACTTCGACGTGTTCTGCCGGATGGGCTGGGAAGAGGAAGCCACCAAGATCCAGGAGCTTTACCTGGCTGGCCATCGCGATGAGGCAATCGCTGCCGTGCCGACCAGGATGGTCGAGGACATCGCGCTCGTCGGTCCGAAGGAGAAGATCCGGGACGACTTGGAGGAGTGGGGCGACTCGATGCTCACCACGATGCTGATCAACGGCGACCTGACGACGCTGCGGACGATGGCCGAGCTGATCGGCTGATCTGTCAGCTGATCGGGAAGGTTCCCTGCGCTGCTGCTGCATCAGGAACTGTCGCCACCACAGTGCCTGATGAGCCCGACAGCTTGACCTTCACGACAACGACACCTCCCTCTCCCGAGGTGATGGTCTCGGAGGCACAGCTGGTACACCTCGTGTCGACGAGTCCTGTGAAGTGGAGTGTGATCGGCACCCCGCCGACACCGACGCCGTCCACGTCAGCAGCGTCGATCGTCAGGATCCTCGTCTTGGACCCGAGGAATGTCGCACCGAGCTCGAGCCGATATGCCGGTGGAGGTGTCGGCGTGACCGCCACGACGCTCGGGGACGGCAGCGCCACAGCGCTGGTCGAGTCAGCAGCGCTGTGGAAGTAGGCGATGGGCCCATCGGTGACGTGAACCGCTCCTGGGTCACCTGGCTCGTAGACCCCGATCTGTGTTGCCTGGATTGACGCAGGCGACCATCCAGGCGGCAGCTTGACCGCCGTCTGCAGCCGTCCCGCGCCGAATGTGGTGTCCGCCACCGCCCACCCGAGATCAGACGAGTACCAGGTTCCGTCGACCTCGAGCCGGAGGTCCATGGCAGTTCCCGGATTCGCGTTCACGCCGACCTCCACCTCTGCGTATTGCCTTGCCGTACCGATGGTGGGAGCCGTCGGCGAGGTGTCCTCGTTCGTGTACCAGCGCCCGAGCTCTTGATCCATCACCTCGGTGGTGAAGGGGTAGCTCGCCTGGACTGACTCTCTGGTCGCGCCGCCCTGCGGGCCCGGGACAGCGAGGAGCTGGAAGCGAAAGGGGCTCGAGGTCCCCACGACGAAGTCGTTGTTGCCTGTGG
>CAITOG010000315.1 GCA_903893955.1 uncultured Actinomycetes bacterium | reverse complement strand
CGAGCTTGCGCTCGCGGGTCGCGGTGCGCTCGAGCAGCCAGCCTCTGGGGCCGCGCAGGAGGTGATTGGGGGAGTGGACTACCTCACGTTCGAGGTCCCTGAGCTCACGCAGCGTGCGGCCACAGTCCTCTCGAACCTGTCTGGCACGTTCGCCATATTCCGAGCGACGGGCTCCGGCCTCGTTCCGGTCGACAAGGTGCCGCTGACGACCCTCCCCGACGACCTCGTGACGATCCAGCGCTACCAGGGAAAGACCAACGAGCAATTCACCCGCCTGCTCATCAATGCGGCTGCCTTCGTCTCCGATCTTGCTCCGCAGTACATCGATCGTCGCTTCTGCGTGTTCGACCCGATGTGCGGACGAGGCACGACCCTCAACCAGTCCCTCCTTCTCGGCTGGGACGCCAAGGGGATCGAGATCGACGGCAAGGACGTCGAGGCGTACGCAGTGTTCATCGAGCGATGGCTCAAGGACCACAGACTTAAGCATTCGATCTCGTTCTCGCCTCTCCGCCGAGACGGGCGTCTCCTGGCCAAGCGTCTGGAGGCGACATTCGCCGCCTCCAAAGACCAGCACCGTGCGGGCGACGTCCAGCGACTCGATGTCTGGGCAGCCGACACACTCGAGGTCGAGCAGTTCCTCAGACCTCGATCGGTCGACCTCATCGTCGGCGACGCACCCTACGGCGTCCGCCACGGCAGCCGCTCGCAAGGAGGCCGCCTAGAGCGGAGCCCTCTGTCACTTCTCGAAGCAGCTGCCCCTCGGTGGCAGGGTGTCCTGCGCCGTGGTGGTGGCATGGCCCTGGCGTGGAACACGAAGGTCGCTGCTCGAGGCGATGCGACGGCCATTCTGGAGGCGGCCGGCTTCGAGGTCATCGAGCCACCCACCCAAGGAAGCTTCCTCCACGCAGTTGATCGGTCGATCGAACGAGACGTCCTCTTGGCTCGACGACCCTAAGGGCGCTTCGATGACTCGCAGGGCTGGCGACCATAGGATGAGGCCGTCGAGCCGACTGGTGGCTTGAGATCTCAGAAGGAGTGCGCATGAAGTATCGGAACCTTGGTCGGAGCGGTCTCAGGGTCAGCGAGCTGAGCTTCGGCTCGTGGGTGAGCTTCGGTGCGCAGCTCGACACCGGTCTCGCTGCCGAGTGCCTGTCGGCGGCTCGTGAGGCAGGGGTCAACTTCTTCGACAACGCCGAGGGCTATGCCGCAGGCGAGTCGGAGCGCATCATGGGACAGGCCATCGCGGATCTCGGCTGGGCACGTCACTCATATGTCATCTCCACCAAGCTCTATTGGGGCTTGCATCCTGAGATCAACATGCAGAACACGCTCAATCGCAAGTACCTGATGCAGGCCATCGACGGCTCGCTCGAGCGGTTCGGGCTCGACTTCGTCGACCTGGTCTTCTGTCATCGCCCCGACCCACACACCCCACTCGAGGAGACCGTCTGGGCGATGTCCGACATGATCAGCCAGGGCAAGGCCCTCTACTGGGGCACCTCTGAGTGGTCAGCCGCTGAGATCATGGCAGCGTGGGCCATCGCCGACAGGCACCACCTCCACAAGCCCCTCTTCGACCAGAGCCAGTACAACCTGCTCGTCCGGGATCGAGTCGACACCGAGTACAAGCGCCTCTATGACGAGATCGGCCTCGGCCTCACGACCTGGTCGCCCCTTGCCTCGGGCCTCCTGACAGGAAAGTACCTCGGGGGCATCCCCGAGGGGTCCCGTGCCACCTTGCCCGGCTACGAGTGGCTCAAGAATATGCTCACCGATCCAGCACGAAACGCCAAGGTGGCGCAGTTCAAGGAGGTCGCCGACGACATCGACGCATCACTGACCCAGCTGTCTCTCGCATGGTGCGTGCGGAACCCGAACGTCTCCACCGTCATCACAGGTGCGAGCACGCCGGAGCAGGTCGTCGAGAACATGTCAGCGCTCGACGTGGTCGATCGGCTCACCCCCGAGGTGCTCGAGCGCCTCGACATCATCAGCCTGCTCGGCTGAGCCGGAACCGTCTGCCTCGAAGGCTCAGAGCGCCTCGCGTCCCACAACCGGGATCGGGCTCTCGACGTCGAGTCGGCCATCTGCCCATGCGCTGACAGTCAGGGGCCCGGCAGGGGTCGGCACGGTCGCGCGAGCCCATTCGAGGGAACCGAGTGAGGGTTCGATCTCGACGGTCGTGAACCCTGGCGAGGCTGGCTTGATGCCGAGGACGTGCACCACGAGGTCACGTGTCGGCGTCGACGACCATCCGTGACAACGCGTCCCGCCCTGCCAGCACTCTGGCCAGGTGCGATCGCCACGATCGAGGAAGACCGACCAGTCACCGCACAGCTCGGCGATGACGTCGGCCCGTCCTGCGCGCGCCAGACCATCGTGCAGGACGTAGCGGAAAAACGGCTGGCACTCGACCGTCTGGTCCTCGACATCCCACTGTGGCGAGGGGTACCCGGTGACGAGATGGACGTAGCCACTCGAGTCCCCGT
>CAITOG010000314.1 GCA_903893955.1 uncultured Actinomycetes bacterium | reverse complement strand
TTCGACTACGACGGCGACTATGGCACGGTGCTCAATCGATTCTTGATGCAGGCCGCCATCGGCCACCCGCTCACAGTGCATGGAACTGGTGGCCAGACGAGAGCGTTCATCCACATCCGCGACACGGTCCGCTGCGTGGAGATCGCCCTCAACAACCCGCCCGCCTCGGGAGACCAGCCGAGCGTGTTCAACCAGGTCACCGAGACCTACCGGGTCCGTGACCTCGCCGAGCTGATCTCGAAGCAGACCGGCGTCGAGGTCGCCAACCTGCCCAACCCCCGCAAGGAGGCGGCGGAGAACGATCTCGAGGTGACGCGGGACAAGTTCCTCGCCCTGGGGCTCGACCCGACGACGCTGTCCGATGGTCTGCTTGAGGAGGTTCGCGACATCAGCTCGAAGTACGCGGATCGAGCCGACCTGACGAAGATCATCGCCCGATCGGTCTGGACCGCCGGCATGGAGACCTCGCCGGACCTGATGCGCTAGCGCGGGCCGGCCCAAGGGGGCCCAGCTCGAGGGCGGTAGCCTTGGATTCCCATGGCTCGCTGGTCAAAGAAGAGGTCGACACGCTCGATCCTCGGTCTCGTGGTCGCGGGTGCACTCCTGCTCGGCCTCATCGGCATTTTCGTGAACGGCGTGGTCTCCTCCGCCAGCTCGTCGACCAGCTATCTCTCGGTGATCAACCAGTCGTTCGCCACCCAGGCCAATGCGATCTTCACGGCCCAAGAGCCCGATGGCCAAGCGCTCTCTCGGCTCCTCGTGAACATGCCGAACCTCACGAGGCCGGTGCTCGAGCAGAAGCTCGACGCGCTGGCCACCTCGACCGCTGCGTCGGCCGCGTCGGCCGCCGACACCATCTCCCCGGCACCGAGTGCGGGGATCGGCCCCCGTTTCGTCGCCATCGTCGAGCAGCGAGCCAAGGGCGTCAAGATGATCCGCTCGGCGGTCGAGCGCCTGCTCGGCATGACGCCGCTGCCGCCCCCGGGCACAGGCGGGTCGACGCCGGTGGTCAAGCCGCTCATCTCGAGCAGCGAGGCCACAGCGAGGCTGAGCGCCGCTGGCGCGCTCCTGGTCAAGGCCGACGAGGCGGTGGGGCCGCTCAGGGCTGATCTGGCCAGGCAGCCGGGCCACGCCCAGCTCAAGCGATCGGTCTTCTTGACAGCTCGAACCCTGGTGTCGCCCTCATCGATGGCGTCGCTCGTCGACCAGCTGACCAGCTCGTCGAGCTTGGCCGTCGTCCACGACCTCTCCATCACCGCGGTCAGCCTCACGCCTGCGGCGTTGCCCACGCCGGGCGCCACGTCGACCAACCTGCCGCCGACCACCCGCCTCGTGGTGACGGTGGTGGTGACGAACCACGGGACGGTGACCGAGAACGCCGTCGTCGTCACCGCCTCGCTCACCCCGGTGAGCGGGGGTGTGAGCTCGTCGGCCAGCGCACAAGGCGTCGCTCGTCCTGGCGGCGCGCTGTCACTGGTGCTGCCAGCGCTTCGGACCAAGCCCGGCTCGACCGTGACCTTGACGGTCTCGGTCCCGCCACCACCGGGTCAGAACAACACCTCGTCGCTGACCCGGACGTACACGGTGGTGGTGGCGCCTGCCACGCCGAACTTCGGCTGAGACTGTCCGTCGGTTCGGCCGTTGGCCGTAGCATGGGGCTTGTCAACGAGCCATGAGGAGGCCGAGGGGCGTGCCAGAGAGCATCACCATCACGGACAACCGGACGGGGAGCACCGTCGACATCCCCATCGTCAACGGTGGGGTCGCCGCATCGGACTTCTCAAAGCTGTTGCCAGGAGTGTGGTTCTACGATCCCGGCTTCATGTCCACCGCCGCGTGCGAGTCAGCCATCACCTACCTCGATGGAGAGAACGGCGTCCTGCGCTACCGCGGGTACCCGATCGAGCAGCTTGCTGAGCAGTCGAACTATCTCGAGGTCGCCTACCTCCTGCTCAACGGGGAGCTGCCGACGCCCGAGGAGTACACCAAGTGGTCGCACGACATCACGTACCACACCTTCATCCACGAGAACGTCCGAAAGCGCTTCTTGGAGGGCTTCCACTACGACGCCCATCCGATGGGGATGATGGTCTCCGCGGTCGCCGCGCTGAGCACCTTCTACCTCGACGCCAAGGACATCTCTGACACAGCCGTCCTGCACAAGCAGGTGGTCAGGCTGATCGCCAAGATGCCGACGCTCGCCGCTGCCGCGCACCGCTTCAGCGTCGGGATGCCCTTCGTCTACCCCGACAACAGCCTCGACTTCTGCGCCAACTTCCTCTCGATGATGTGGAAGGTCGCCGAGCCCCGCTTCGAGCCGGACCCCGCACTCGTCCGAGCGCTCGACATCTTGTTCATCCTCCACGCTGACCACGAGCAGAACTGCGGCACCACCGCCATGCGGACCGTCGCCTCCGCTCATGCCGATCCCTACTCAGCAACCGCAGCAGCAGCAGCAGCGCTCTATGGGCCTCGACACGGTGGCGCTAACGAGGCGGTCATCCGCATGCTGACCGAGATCGGGTCGGTCGACAACGTCGAGCCGTTCATCCAGGCTGTCAAGGAGGGCAAGGGGCGCCTCCAGGGCTTCGGGCACCGGGTCTACAAGAGCTACGACCCCCGGGCCAAGATCATCAAGCGGACCGCGGACGAGGTGTTTGCAGTCACGGGCAAGAACCCGCTCCTCGATATCGCCCTCAAGCTCGAGGACATCGCTCTCAACGACGAGTACTTCACGAGCCGCAAGCTCTACCCGAACGTCGACTTCTACTCAGGCCTGATCTACCAGGCCATGGGGTTCCCACTCGAGATGTTCACCGTGCTCTTCGCCATCCCGCGCACCGCAGGATGGCTGGCACACTTCAAGGAGCTCTTGGAGCAGGACTCCAAGATCACCCGACCTCGCCAGCTCTACGTCGGCTCCGAGGAGCGAAACTACGTCCCGATCGCCCGGCGCTAGCCAGGCCGCAACGTCACTAGAGGACTCGGGCTAGACCCTCCTGGACCATCGAGACGCACAGGCGTCCGGACCGGTCATAGAGGAACCCTCTCGCGATGCCCCGTGCGCCGTGTGCGCTCGGTGAGTCGGTGTCGTAGAGCAGCCACTCGTCGGCGCGGAAGTCGCGGTGGAACCACATGCAGTGGTCGAGGCTGGCACCCATGAAGTTGGGGTCGTCCCAGCGGATTGCGTGCGGCGCCAGGATGGTGTCGAAGAGGCTCATGTCACTGGCGTAGGTCGCGACGCAGGCGTGGAGGAGCGGATCATCGGGGAGATCGCCGTCCGCCTTGATCCACAGCTGCTGGATCGGCTCTCGGCCCTCGGTGATCTTCCACGGCAGGTCCCCGATGAACCGCTGGTCGATGGGGTGAGGCCGCTCGAACCACTCGGCGAGCTCTTCTCGCCACGGCTCGAGTCGATCAGGCAGCGTGGCGAGGCCCTCCGGGTCAGGTACCACGGGCATCGTGAACTGATGCTCGATGCCCTGCTCTGGGGTGTGGAACGAGCACTGCATGTTGAAGATGGCTCGCCCATGCTGGATGGCGACGACGCGTCGGGTGGTGAAGGAGCGACCATCCCTGATCCGGTCAACCTCGTAGAGGATGGGCACGGTCGGATCACCCGGGCGCAGGAAGTAGGAGTGCAGCGAGTGCACCTGGCCGTGCTCGACGGTTCGCCCTGCCGCCATCAACGCCTGGCTCGCCACTTGGCCACCGAAGACGCGCTGGCGCTCCTCGTCGGGCTGGATGCCGCGGAAGATGTTGACCTCGATTGGCTCGAGGTCGAGCAGGTTGACGAGGAAGTCGAGGGATTCGCTCATCCGCCCATTCTCCCACCTCGGCAGGTTGCCTGCGCCGAGGCTGTGCGCGACATAGGGTCTCGACCATGACGACGACAGGATCGAGTGACGAATTGCGCTTCCCGGAGGGCTTTTTGTGGGGGACGGCCACAGCCGCCCACCAGATCGAAGGCGGTAACACCAACAACGACTGGTGGGCCTTCGAGCACGCCGATGGGACACCAGTGATCGAGCCCAGCGGCGACGCATGTGACTCCTGGAACCGGTGGGAGCAGGATCTCGACCTCGTGGCGAAGCTCGGTCTCAATTCGTACCGCTTCAGCCTCGAGTGGAGCCGGATCGAACCAGCGCCCGGGGAATTCTCGACTGTGGCGCTCGATCGCTACAAGCAGATGGTCACCACCGCTCGTGATCGCGGCATCCTGCCGGTAGTGACGTTCCACCACTTCACGACGCCGAGCTGGCTGGCTGAGCGCGGGGGATGGGAGTCGTCGGAGGCACCAGATCGCTTTGGCGAGTTCACGGCTAAGGCTGCCGCGCACCTCGGCGACGAAATCGGGATGGCCTGCACCATCAACGAGCCCAACATCGTGGCGCTGATGGGCTTCGTCCTCGGCGCCTTCCCGCCGGGGGTGGCGATGGACTTCGGGCGCTACGACCTGTGCTGCGAGCAGCTCAACGCGGGGCACCGTCGAAGCGTCGAGGCACTCCGGGCGGCCCCCGGTTCCTACCCTGTCGGCCTGACGCTCTCGATGGCCGAGCTGGTGGGCCACGAGGGTGGCGAGGAAGAGCTGGCGCGCTTCCAAGAGACCGTCGAGGACCGCTTCCTTCGCAACACCGTCGGTGACGACTTCATCGGCGTCCAGACCTACACCCGCTTCCACTTCACCAACTCGGGTTACCAAGTCGCCATCGACCCCTCGGCTCGCATGACCCCGATGGGCTACGAGTTCTATCCCGAGGCTGTCGGCGCGACGGCATCGAGGGCGGCTGCGGTGACCGGTTTGCCGGTGATCGTGACCGAGAATGGCGTGTCGACCGCTGACGACTCGGAGCGCATCGAGTTCGTCGACCGGGCCCTTCGCTCGGTGCATGCCGCCATCGAGGATGGCGTCGACATCCGGGGCTACACGCTCTGGAGCCTGCTCGACAACTTCGAGTGGGCCTTGGGATACTCGCAGCACTTCGGCATCGTCGAGGTCGACCGGACCACCTTCGCTCGCAACCCGAAGCCCTCGGGAGTCTTCTTCGGTCGAGTGGCTCGATCCGGGGTCCTGGGAGCACCACCTGTCGGCTCCTGACCAGAGCAGCGCTTCGCCACCGGCTAGCGTCGAACCGATGCTTGAGAAGATCGATGCCCTTCGTCAGTGGGCCAACACCCACGAGGGCAAGAAGCTCATCCGCTTCACGATGGTCTCGGTGATCTCGACGCTCGTCTCGTTCGTCACACTCTTCCTCGTCTTCGGCGTGCTCAAGCTCTGGAGCCAGGTCCCCTCGACCATCTTCGCCAACCTGGTCGCGACCATCCCTTCGTACAACCTCAATCGCAAGTGGGCGTGGGGCAAGTCCGGCCGCAGCCACGTGCGCAAGGAAATCATCCCCTTCTGGACGATGTCGGGGATCGGGATTGCCGTCTCAGTGGTCGGCGCGCAGCTGGCTCGTCACGTGTCGATCAAGCACAACCTGCCGCACTGGGAAGAGACAGCGGTCGTGCTCATTGCCAACGTGCTGTCGTTCGCGGTCTTCTGGGTGCTCAAGCTGCTCTTGTTCAACCGGCTTTTCCACGTGGCTGAGATCGAGGAGTTCGATGAGCACCTCACCGCCGAGGAGCAGGCCAGCGCCAGCTGAGCCCGCCTGTGCTCAGTCGCGAAAGTTGTTGAACTGCAGGGGCACGCCAAAGTCGGCGGCCTTGCACGCGGCGATGACCTGCTGGAGGTCGTCTCGCTTCTTGCCGGTCACACGGACCTGCTCACCTTGGATCTGCGAGGTGACGCCTTTGAGGCCGAGATCCTTGATGAGCTTGTTGATCTTCTTGCCCTCGTCTTGGCCGATGCCGGCCTTGAGCACCACGCGCTGGCGGGCGGTGCCCCTCGATGCCTCCTCAATGCCCTTGGGGTCGAGTGACTTGAGCGAGACCTCTCGACGCACGAGCTTCTCCTCGAGCACCTGGTAGAGCGCCCGGAGGCGGTCCTCGGTGGACGAGGTCAGGAGCAGCTCGTCAGGGGTCATCTCGATGGTGGAGTCGGTGCCTTTGAAGTCGAACCTGGTGCCAGCCTCGCGGTTGGCCTGGTCGACGGCGTTGCGGACCTCTTGGAGGTCAACCTCTGAGACGATGTCGAAGGATGGCATGGCACGGATCGTATCCGCCGCGGCTCGGCGGCTGCCTGATGTCGCGCCACCTCGAGCGCGGCTAGCATCTCCGCCGGGTCGGTGCCCGAGTGGCCAAAGGGATCTGGCTGTAAACCAGACGGCTCAGCCTACGGGGGTTCGAATCCCTCCCGGCCCACCACCGCTCGTGATCGTGCGGCCTCCACGTGAGGCCGCACGATCACAAGTGTCCTCTCAGGTAGATCCTGCGAACGTCGATCGCTTTGGTTACAATGCCGTTACGAAACGACGCAAATGCCGTTGTTCGCAACCCTCATGGACCACGCACCAATCTCCTCCGACACAGCGATCGATCAGCCTGGTGCTGTCGCGACGGCACGGCGGGCTCTCGACACAGCAGTGGCGAGCGGCACGCACGTGTTCAACTCGCTCCGTCGCTGGCGTCGCAGCGAGGCGGAGGCGCCCGAGGGCTGGGCGTGGCTTCGCCGTCCGGCGATCATCGGATTCCTGGCGATCATCGCCATCACCGTCGGTGGCTCGTTCTCCAACTCGCCGTTCAAGCTCGAGATGCCCGGCACCTGGCCCTTCGGCGTGCCGACCGCCAACACCGCGGCCACTGACCCGGAGAACCAGACGCTGTTGATGCTCGGCCTGTTGCTCGTCTACGGCGGCCTAGTGCTGCTACTTCGAGTCTGGCTGCAGGTCTCGAAGGCACTGAAGAACCGACCCGGCGCACCGATCAAGTACCTCACGTGGATCCTGGTGCTCTGGATCATTCCGCTCGTGATCGCCGCCCCGATGTTCAGCCGCGACGTCTTTAGCTACGCGGCCCAGGGCGAGATGGTCAGCCACCACATCAACCCCTACATCTACGGGCCTTTCACTCTCGGTTCTGGCCCCTATGTGAATCCGGTGGATCCGCTCTGGGGCAATACGCCGGCACCCTATGGGCCGTTGTTCTTGATCATCGACGGCTTCTTCGCCTCGGCGACCTTCCACCACGCCACCGCCACCGTGATGGCGCTCCGTCTCCTCGAGCTCGGCTCGGTGGCGCTCTTGGCGGTGTGCATCCCCAAGCTGGCCCGAAGCGTCGGGCGTGACCCCGGCGAGGCGTTCTCGCTCGCTGTCTTAAATCCGCTCGTGCTGATCACGATCGTGGGCAGCGCCCACAACGACGGGATGATGATCGCCCTCCTTGTGGCTGGGGTGACCGCCGCCCGGCTCAAGCACCCTGTCTGGGGGATCGTCCTGTGCGCGCTCGCCGCGGCGGTCAAGGCTCCGGCCGCGCTCGGCATCCTCTACATCGCCTGGGACTGGCTCGGCCCAGATGTCCCCTTCCGTCAGCGGCTCCGACCGCTCGTCTTGGCGGGCCTGCTCTCAGCCGGCGTGCTGGCGGCGCTCACTGCCATCAGCGGCCTCGGCCTCGGCTGGGTCTCGAACCTCGCTACGCCGGGAACCGTTCGCTCATGGGCTGCGCCTGCCACCGGCATCGGGATGGGGATCACTGGACTGCTCCACGCCCTCGGGGCCGGCGTCTCGATGGCCTCGGTGCTCACCATCACCCGATTGCTCGGCTTACTTGCCGCTGTCGTGATCGGCGTGTGGCTGCTCAAGGAGTCTGATCGCATCGGCCAGCTCACCGCGCTGGGTCTGACGCTGTTGCTCTTCGTGGTGCTCGGTCCGGTCGTGCAGCCGTGGTACCTCACCTGGGGCCTCGTGCTGTTGGCCCCTGTGGCGGAGGGACGGATCCGGACGACCCTGATCGTGCTCTCGGTCACCGCGCCGTTTATCGGTCTGCCCGGTGGGAGGACGATGCTGGTCGAGCTGCTCCACGCTGATCCGCTGGTCCTGGCCATCAGCCTGGTGGCACTGCTCGTCTTCGTGGTCGCACCACTTGGTCGCTGGACGCAGATCGGTCGCGTGGAGCAGGGCGTCGCTGATCGCGACCTCGTCGCCAGCTGACCTAGAGCAAGCGCTGGAGCTCGACGACGTCGAGCCACCGGCCGTGCTTGCGCCCGACCTCTCGTTCGATGCCCACCATTTCGAAGCCACACGCGAGGTGGAGGTCGATCGAAGCTTGGTTCTCTCCGACGATCCGAGCGATCACCGAGTGGAAGCCACCCTCGACCCCTGCGGCCAAGAGATCGTCGAGCAAGAGCCGCCCCACGCCACGTCCCCGGGCCGAGCGGTCCACGTACACAGAATCCTCGGCGGTGGTTGCGTAGGCCGCCCGTGAGCGGTACGGACCAAAGCAGGCGTAGCCGACGATCCGCTCGCCACGGGCACCGAGGTGGCCGATCTCCTCGTCGCCGTCGTCGCTGACCGCGACGATGGCGAGGTGCGCACCGAGGTGGCTGTCAATCCACTCGAGCTGCTCGTCCATGGTGCGCGGGATGACATCGAAGGTCACAGTGGTCTCGATGACCTCGGGGTTGTAGATCGCAAGCAGGGCTGAGGCATCAGCGTGCTCGACAAGGCGGGTGCGCACTGAGAGAGATGGTACCCGTGGGGGTGGTGGCTTCTCGCCATGGCCCCACGCGGGGGAGCACCTCTCGAGACGCGGCTATCATTGACGGGCGGCCGGTTCGAGGGCCGTGTTTCGCCCTTGTAGCTCAGTGGCAGAGCACCTCCATGGTAAGGAGGGGGTCGTGGGTTCAATCCCCACCGAGGGCTCGCAAGGCGGCGTAGCTCAGTTGGTCAGAGCACACGGCTCATAATCGTGTTGTCGCGGGTTCGA
>CAITOG010000313.1 GCA_903893955.1 uncultured Actinomycetes bacterium | reverse complement strand
GGTCGTGGCGACGTCCTCGCTGGATGGTCATCGACGACCGCCTGCATCTCTTCGGGGCTGTAAGACGCTGCCATCAGCACGTCGGCAAACAACCGACGACCGAGCTGCGAGACCGCTCTGGCCCACATCATGTCTCTGGGGAACTTCTTGTAGGTCGAGCTCCCTGCGAGGCCGGCGAGCTTGGCGTCGTCCATCGTGAACGTCGAGGTCATCGTGTCGCCTGTGTCGCAGCGCTTGCCGGTGACGGTTGCGCCGTCGTCGGTGACATCGCCAGAGATCGAATGGCCAGCCTGACGGATCAACGACACCATGCCCTGTGCGTCGAGGGTCGGCTTGCCTGAGATGACGACAATGCGCTGCAAGGCGGTCATGGGTGACAGCCCCATCTCGACGCCGTACATCATGGCGATGGCTGCATCGGCGGGCTTGTTGCGATACGCCTGCGGCAGCAAAGCCGAGGTGGCGATCTTCTCAGCCAGTGCGAAGCATTGGTCGGGTGAATATGGAACTACGTCAGTCACTTCTCTTTCCCTCCTTGTTGGTGTGTTCAGATCGGGTCGTAAGCCCGAACGTCCTCGGCGAGCTCGCGCACGTTGGCGATCAGGTCGAAGAGCGTCTTGTCGTCCGGCTGCTGCATCAGCAGGTCGCACAACCGGGCGTCGGCATCCATAAGCAGCTGCTGCACGTCGGCGGCAAGTCGTCCGTGGATGAGGGCGCTCATGCGCGCTCCCACTCCACAAGGTCACGGTGGCGCTGTGCCTGGCGTGTCGGGACGAGGCGTCCTGTCTTCTTGATCTCACCGGCGTTGGCAGCTCGACGCATCACGGGGCCGAGTGCGGCGTGGTTCACGTCTTCGTCGATCTCGTGGTGGATCTCGAGCCAGTCCCACACGTCGTCTGCTGTGAACGTTGGGCGCAAGCGGGCCACCGTGAGGATGGCGTCGTAGGCGTCGGCCTTAAATCCGACCGGGGCGTTGCGCTCTGCGAGAGCGATGCCCGACTCCTTGGCCGCCATTGCCTCAACTCGAGCGAAAGTGAACAGGTCAGCGGTCATCAGCACAGACCGTCAGGGTCGAAGGCGGGCTTGGCTTCTTGATCCGGCACCGAGCCGGTTCCCTCGCACGCCCAGCACGGGTCGATCAGTGGGCGAGTGCGGCTCGAGCGGTCGTAGCGCTGGTGGCCGATGACCACCTTGCCCTTGCCTCGGCAGTTGGTGCACTGCATCAAGCCACCTCACGCTTGGTGCGGTCTGTCTGCTCGAAGTGGCGTGCAAGGCGCTCGGCCTCGCTGGCCCAACCGACACGCTCTGCGTCGTCGATGGCGTAGAGAATCCAGCACCCGACGACAGCCACTAGGCCACCTGCGAGGCCCACGCCGAAGCTGATCAGCAGGTCGCCCAACCGGATCACCTCGTGCGTGGCTAGGACCACCACCGCTGCGACCGAGTAGCAGATCGCTATTGCGATGCCCCCGACCCGCAGGCTTCTATCAAGACGGCTCATGGTTACCTCCTTGTCCGTCGTTCGCTGTTGCAGCGCAGAGCGGTAGTCATGGGGTGACCTCTGGCGTCGAGTCCTGACGAAGCCACGCTGCGAGGTCTTCGTCGAGCACCCTCAGCGCCCGACCGATACGGCGTGCCCTGAGGCGACCGGCT
>CAITOG010000312.1 GCA_903893955.1 uncultured Actinomycetes bacterium | reverse complement strand
CCTACAAGGGCAAGGGCGTGCGCTACGCCGGCGAGCGCGTCCTGCGCAAGGCCGGAAAGGCAGCGAAGTAGTCATGGCGAATCGCACCACGAGAGAGCTCCGGATCCGGCGGCACCGTCGGGTCCGCCTCCACGTCGCAGGGACCGCCGAGCGGCCCCGCGTGGCCGTCAGCCGGTCGAACAAGCACATCAGCGTGCAGGTCATCGACGACGAGGCCGGCCGCACCCTGTGCGCCGCATCGTCGGTCGAGAAGGGCATCAGCGCCAACGGTTCGAACCGTGAGGGCGCTGGCAAGGTGGGCAAGGCTCTGGCCTCGCGCATGAAGGATGCGGGCATCACCACGGTCGTCTTCGACCGCGGTGGGTTCGCCTACCACGGGCGTGTGGCTGCACTGGCCGACGCCCTCCGCGAAGAGGGAGTGGAGTTCTGATGGCTGATCTCGAGCAGTTCGAGGAGAGGACGATCAACGTCAACCGCGTGGCCAAGGTGGTCAAGGGTGGACGTCGGTTCAGCTTCGCCGCCCTGATGGTCATCGGTGACGGCAACGGTCGGGTCGGTCTCGGCTACGGCAAGGCCAAGGAGGCCGGGCTGGCCGTCCAGAAGGGCATCGAAGAGGCTCGCAAGAACCTCTTCGAGGTCCCGCTCGCCGGCACCACCATCACCCACCAGGTCCTCGGCGAGGCCGGTGCCGGCCGCGTGCTGCTCAAGCCCGCCGCCCCTGGTACCGGTGTGATCGCCGGCGGTGCTGCTCGCGCCATCCTCGAGATGGCCGGCATCCGCGACATCCTGGCCAAGTCGCTTGGCTCGTCGAACGGCATCAACGTGGCCCACGCCACCATCGCCGGGCTGAAGTCGCTCCGTCGTCCAGAGGAGATCGCAGCACTTCGGGGCAAGACCCCCGAGGAAGTCGTCCCGGCTGGCGTGCTCAGGGCCTACCGTGAGCGCAAGCGCGCCACCGAGCTCTACAACGAGGCAGGTTGAACATGGCTGACAACAAGACCCTGAAGGTCACGCAGGTCCGCTCGGCGATCGGCACCAAGCCGAAGCACCGCGGCACCCTGCGCGCCCTCGGGCTCCGCGGCATCGGGCAGGAGAACACGCTGCCCGACCGTCCGGAGATCCGTGGCATGATCGCTCGAGTGCCCCACCTCATCTCGGTGGAAGAGGAGAACTGACATGAAGCTCCACGATCTCACCCCGAACCCGGGCTCGACCAAGAAGCGTCACCGCGTCGGTCGAGGCATCGCAGGGAAGGGCGGCAAGACCGCTGGTCGAGGGACCAAGGGCCAGAAGGCTCGTGACACGATTCCGGCCGGCTTCGAGGGTGGCCAGCTGCCCCTGATGCAGCGCCTGCCGAAGCTCAAGGGCTTCACCAACCCGTTCCGGGTCGAGTACACGCCAGTCAACTTGGACGCCCTCGACGGCCTTGGGCTCGACACGGTCGACCCGGAGGCGCTCATTGCCAACGGCCTGCTGCGAAAGGGCGGTCTGGTCAAGATCCTGGGTCGCGGCACCGTGAGCAAGGCGATCACCGTCAAGGCGCACGCATGGAGCGCCTCGGCCGAGGCCGCCATCACCGCAGCCGGTGGAACGCTCGAGAAGGTCGACATGCCCTTCGACGTTCGACCGCCTGCCAAGGGCAACGCCCACACGAACCGCTAGGTTTCTCACGTGCTCTCTCGGCTCGCGAACATCTTCCGGGTCCCGGACCTCCGCAACAAGGTCGTCTTCACCCTCGCCGTCATCGCGCTCTACCAGCTCGGTGCGAACATCCCGGTCCCCGGGGTCTCGTACGCGCAGGTGCAGTTGCTCCAGGCGAAGGCAGGGGCGTCGGGAGTCCTCGGGTTCTTGAACCTGTTCTCGGGCGGCGCGCTCACACGGCTGGCCATCTTCGGTCTCGGTGTGATGCCGTACATCACGAGCTCGATCATCATCCAGCTCCTCACCACCGTGATCCCGAAGCTCGAGGAGTGGCGGGACCAGGGTGCGGTCGGCCAGAAGAAGATCACCCAGACCACCCGGTACCTGACGGTCGCCTTGGCGCTCATGCAGGCCACCGGCCTCGTCTACGCCTTCCACGGCCACGACCAGGCGCTCATCGGCTCGACCATCGACCTGATCCCGAAGTTCACTCTTCCGCTCGGTGTGTTCATGGTGCTGTGCCTGACCGCTGGGACCGCCTTCGTGATGTGGCTGGCTGAGCTCATCACCCAGCGCGGCATCGGCCAGGGGATGTCGATCCTCATCTTCGCCAACGTCGTCGCCGCCATCCCCTCGGGTGGCCGTGCGATCCTGGCTGAGGGCGGCACGCTCAAGTTCGCCGTGATGCTGGCCCTCTCGTTGGGCCTGCTCGTCTTCATCGTCTTCATGGACCAGGGCCAGCGCCGCATCCCGGTCACCTTCGCGCGTCGCGTGGTGGGTCGCCGTGAGATGGGCGGCAACTCCACGTACATCCCGCTCAAGGTGAACCAGGCCGGTGTGATCCCGATCATCTTCGCCTCATCGGTGCTCTACATCCCGGTGCTGCTCTCGAACATCATCCCGTGGGGCTGGTTCCAGAACTTCGTCACCCACTCGCTGACCCCGACGAGCTTCGTGTACATCGGGATCTACTTCCTCTTGATCGTGGCCTTCACGTTCTTCTACGTGTACATCGCCTTCGACCCGCACCAGCAGGCCGACATCATCCGCAAGCAGGGTGGCTTCGTCCCGGGCATCCGTCCAGGACCCCCCACCGAGCGCTACTTCGCACACCTTCTCAGCCGCATCACCGTCGTCGGTGCGCTCTTCCTCGGCCTCGTCGCTGTGCTGCCGAGCGTCCTCATGGCGCTCTGGCACCTGAACCGGTTCCCGTTCTACGGGACGACGCTGCTGATCAGCGTCGGCGTGGCCTTGGAGACCATGCGCCAGATCGACAGCCAGCTGATGATGCGTAACTACGAGGGCTTCCTCAAGTAGTCCTATGGCGGCCGGGGTCAGGCTGGTGGTCCTCGGAAAGCAGGGGGCAGGCAAGGGGACGCAGTGCGTGCGTCTCTCACATCGCTACGCGGTCCCACACATCTCGACGGGTGACATGTTGCGCGCCGCAGTGCGTGCCCAGACACCGCTCGGCATCGAAGCCGAATCGCTCATGTCGACGGGCGAGCTGCTCCCTGACGAGCTGATCACCCGGATGGTCGACGAGCGCCTGACCGAGCGAGACGCCACCACCAGGGGCTTCATCTTGGACGGCTACCCGCGCACCGTGGTCCAAGCCACGATGCTCGAAGAGATCGTCGCCGCGAGGCCGCTGCACTGCGTCGTGAACCTTGACGTCCCGACCGACCTGGTGCTGCAACGACTCGTCTCGAGGCGGACGTGCGTCGACTGCGGGTCGATCTACTCGACCTCGGAGCCGCCGGTGCAGCGCTGGCTGTGCGACGTGTGCGGGGGAGAGGTGGTGCAACGACCTGACGACACTGCAGAGGCCATCATGACGAGGCTCCAGGCCTATGAGCGCGAGACCCTGCCGCTGATCGACTTCTACCTCGAGCGGGGCCTGCTCGAGACCATCGACGGCAGCCGGACCCCTGACGAGGTCCTCAAGTCGACGGTCGAGGTCGTCGAGCGGCGCAAGAAGGAGCACGGATGAGGCGGAACGCGGGCGAGCTCGAGAAGATGCGTCGTGCTGGCAAGGTTGTCGCAGAGATGCACGAGAAGACCCGGGCGGCGATCCGCCCTGGCATCACCACGATGGATCTCAACAAGGTGGCCGCCGAGGTCATCGAGCGGCGCGGGGCGGTGTCGAACTTCCTCGGCTATCACGGCTTCCCAGCCGTGATCTGCACCAGCCCCAACGACATGATCGTCCACGGCATCCCCTCAGACCTCGTGGTCTTAGAAGAGGGTGACATCATCAGCGTCGACTGTGGCGCCATCATCGAGGGCTACCACGGCGACGCTGCCTATACCGCCGGTGTCGGCGAGATCGATGCGGCGTCGGCGCGCCTGCTCGAGGTGACCGAGCGGAGCCTCTTCGCCGGGATCGAGCAGCTCACGAAGGGCAACCGGCTCCACGAGGTCGGTCGTGCCGTGCAGGACGTCGCCGAAGCCGCTGGCTTCACGGTGGTGCGTGAGTATGTGGGTCACGCCATCGGCACTGCCATGCACGAGCAGCCTCAGGTACCCAACTACTGGCCCGGCAGCCCCGGCCCGACGCTCAAGACCGGCATGGTCTTCGCCGTCGAGCCGATGGTCAACGCCGGGACACCTGAGACGATGACGATCGAGGACGGCTGGGGCGTGATCACGGCTGATGGCAAGCGCTCGGCCCACTTCGAGCACACCATCGCGGTGACCGATCACGGCCCGGAGATCTTCACACTCCCCTGAGGGGGAGGGGTCGATCAGCCCACGTCGAGCCCGCCCTGAGCATGGCTCGGGGCCCGGGCTGGCGCTCTCGTGGTTTATGAGTAGAATGGAAGTCCGCTCGTCGCGCCCTTGTCGGGTGCCGACGTTCGGACATGCCCCCCGCACGTGGTGCTGGTCGCTCGTGCGGCCCTCGCCTGGGGGCGGTACCGGAAGATTCGCAAGGAGAACTGAACTGCCCAAGCCCAAGGAAGACGCCATCGTTCTCGAGGGCACGGTCGTCGAACCGCTGCCCAACGCCATGTTCCGCGTGGAGCTCGAGAACGGGCACAAGGTGCTCGCGCACAGCTCCGGGAAGATGAGGATGCACCGCATCCGGATCCTTCCCGGCGACAAGGTCCAGGTAGAGCTCACGCCCTACGACCTGACCCGCGGGCGCATCACCTACCGATACAAGTAGCCCGGGCAGGGTCGAGAGGAAGAACGATGAAGGTACGACCGAGTGTCAAGCCGATGTGTGAGAAGTGCAAGGTGATCCGCCGGGCCGGCAACGTCCGGGTCATCTGCGAGAACCCGCGCCACAAGCAGCGCCAGGGCTGAGGAAGAGGACTACTGATGGCACGTATCGCAGGCGTTGACATCCCCCGTGAGAAGCGGGTGGAGATCTCGCTGACCTACATCTACGGGGTTGGGCTGACCACCTCGAAGAACGCGCTCGCTGAGACCGGCGTGAACCCTGACACCCGGGTGCGCGACCTGACCGACGACGAGATCAACGCACTCCGCACCTGGATCGACGACAACTTGACCGTCGAGGGTGACCTGCGACGTGACGTCGCCCAGGACATTCGTCGCAAGATGGAGATCAACTGCTACCAGGGTGTACGCCACCGCAAGGGCCTGCCGGTCCACGGCCAGCGCACCCACACCAACGCTCGCACCAGGAAGGGCCCGAAGAAGACCGTGGCCGGGAAGAAGAAGGTCAAGAAGTAATGGCGAAGCCCCAGGGAACCCGGCGACCCCGTCGTCGAGAGCGCAAGAACGTCGCCTACGGCGTCGCTCACATCAAGAGTTCGTTCAACAACACCATCGTCTCGATCACCGACCCAGAGGGCAACGTCCTGTCCTGGGCATCGGCCGGGAACGTTGGCTTCAAGGGGTCGCGCAAGTCGACCCCGTTCGCAGCCCAGCTCGCAGCTGAGCAGGCTGCACGCAAGGCAATGGAGCACGGCGTCCGCAAGGTCGACGTCTACGTCCGGGGCCCCGGCTCTGGTCGAGAGACCGCCATCCGCTCCATCGCAGCCGCCGGCATCGAAGTCGTCGGCATCAAGGACGTCACCCCCATCCCCCACAACGGCTGCCGCCCCAAGAAGCGGCGCCGGGTCTGAGCAGGAGAGAAGCTTCATGGCCCGCTACACAGGTCCCGTTTGCCGGCTTTGCCGGCGCGAGCGCACCAAGCTCTTCCTCAAGGGAGAGCGCTGCTATTCGATGAAGTGCCCCGTCTCTGACCAGGTCACCGACCGGGCGAGCCGGAACTACCCCCCGGGCGAGCACGGTCGCGACCGCATGCGCCAGGGGTCGGAGTACCTCACTCAGCTTCGTGAGAAGCAGAAGGCCCGCCGTATCTACGGCGTGCTCGAGAAGCAGTTCCGCAACCTCTACAAAGAGGCCAGCCGCCGAGAGGGCATCACGGGTGAGAACCTGCTGATCATGCTCGAGCTGCGCCTCGACAACGTCGCCTACCGTGCCGGCTGGGGCGCGAGCCGCAGCCAGGCTCGCCAGTTCGTCCGCCACGGTCACGTGACGGTCAACGGCAAGCGGGTGACGATCCCGTCGTTCCGTGTCCGCAAGGGCGACGTCGTCGCGCTGAAGCCAGCGAGCCGTGAGAACTTCCACGTCCGCCGCAACCGCGACACGCTTGACCACGAGCTGCCCTCGTGGCTCGAGGCGGCCGAGGACGGCTTCCAGGTGACGGTGCTCAACCAGCCCATCCGGGAGCAGATCAACGAGCCAGTCCAAGAGGCGCTCATCGTCGAGCTGTACTCGAAGTAACCCCCTAGTTCTCTTTTCAAGACCACCGAGGAGCCACCGCAATGCTCATCATCCAGCGACCAACTGTCGAGGCGATCGACGAGGAGCAGGGAAACCGACAGCGCTTCGCTGTCGGCCCGCTCGACCCAGGCTTCGGCCACACGCTCGGCAACTCGCTTCGCCGCACGCTCCTGTCGTCCATCCCGGGCGCAGCCGTGACGCAGCTGAAGTTCGACGACGCTCTCCACGAGTTCACGACCATCCCGGGCGTGAAGGAGGACGTCACCGACGTCATCTTGAACCTGAAGGACTTGCTCCTTCGGATGACCGGTGACGAGTCAGTGGTCCTGCGTCTCGACAAGAAGGGCCCCGGCGACGTGACCGCTGCTGACCTGCAGGTCACCGGCGACATCGAGATCCTCAACCCCGAGCTCCACATCGCAACCGTCAACGCCAAGGG
>CAITOG010000311.1 GCA_903893955.1 uncultured Actinomycetes bacterium | reverse complement strand
CGTGTCCTCGACCAGGGCGACGGCATCGGGTGGCAGCCCGACCTCCTCGAGTCCGACCCTGAGCGCCCCCACCACCTCGACGTTGCTGCGCAGCGCGGAGGCAGAGCCCCGAAGGAAGGCGGCATTGCCCGCTGCCACGCAAAGTCCAGCCGCGTCGCTGGTGACGTTGGGACGATTCTCGTAGATCACGCCGATCACGCCCAACGGAGAGCGAACCCGGGTAATCGCAAGGCCATTGGGGCGGACAGAACCTCCCACCACCTCGCCGACGGGGTCTCTGAGGAGCGCAACCGCATCCAAACCGTCCGCCATCGAGGCGACCCTCGCCTCGTCGAGACGAAGCCGATCGAGGGCCGTGACACTCAGCCCGTCCCTGGCCGCCTGCTCGAGGTCATCTCGGTTGGCAGCCAGGATCTGCGCGCTTCGGGCCCGAAGGCTGCGAGCGGACGCACGAAGGGTCTCTTGACGCACGGCACCGGTCGATCGGCGCACCGCACGTGACGCCTCTTTGACACGGCGACCGAGCTGCTCAAGATCGGTCGCGGTCATGGGTGAAGATCGTACCAAGCCTCGAAACGACCACCTCTCACCGAGGCCGCCCTCGAGGATCCGAAGCGAACGTTGCGGTCAGCCGAGCACCACGGTGAGGTCGTCACGGTGGACCACCACCACGCCGGCGGCCGACCCACTCGAGAGAGCCAGCGAAAGGTCAGAGGCGCTGACCCGTGCCAACCCCTTGGCGACCAGGCCGCCGTGTGCATCGGTGATCTCGATGGCATCACCCTCGTCGAACTCACCGGTCACCTGTGAGACGCCGGCAGCGAGGAGGGATCGACCAGCCTCGGTGATAGCGCTCACCGCGCCGTCATCGATGGCCACGGTGCCCTCAGGGCGAAGTGCGAACGCCAGCCAGAGCTTGCGGGCGCTCAGCGACGCTTCACGCGCCTCGAAGCGGGTCCCGACCACCTCGCCTGCGTCGATGCTCGCCAGCACGCCAGGCTCCGCAGCAGCTGCGATGACGGCCTCGACGCCTGACCATGTCGCGATCCGTGCTGCAGCAAGCTTCGACGCCATCCCACCTGAGCCGACGCCGCTCGTGCCAGAGGCGACTGCCTCCAAGGTGGCATCGATCTCGGTGACCACTTCGATCAAGGAGGCGGAGTCATCGTGGCGAGGGTCCCCGGTGAGCAAACCCGGTGTGTCGGTGAGCATCACGAGACGCTCAGCGCCCACGAGGTGTGCCACGAGCGCCGCCAGCCGATCGTTGTCGCCGAAGCGGATCTCATCGTCGGCCACGGCATCGTTCTCGTTGACCACGGGGACGACACCGAGCTCGAGCAGGTGGTCGAGGGTCTGGCGAGCATGGAGATACTGGCTCCGGTCGGCGAAGTCGTTCGGGGCGAGGAGCACCTGGCCGACGACCACCCCCGAGCGCTCGAACGCGACCGCCCACGCGGCCATCAGGTGATGCTGTCCCACGGCCGAGGCTGCTTGGAGCACGCCGACGTCGCTCGGCCGGTTCCGGCCCTCACCGATCACTGCCCAGCCGGCTGCGACCGCGCCCGACGTGACGACGACGACCTCCCAGCCGGCCGCTCGTCGCTCGACCACCTCGTCGGCGAGGCGACTCAGCAGGCTCTCGTTGGGCAGGCCGTCGGCACTCGTCACAGACGAGGAGCCGATCTTGACCACGAGCCGACGGACCGCGGCGCTCACCCAGCCGCCTTGCGCCGCCTCGCCCGGCGAGGCAGGTCAGCGGCATCGATGCCGGGTGCGGTCTGGTCGCGCCACCAGTCGAACTCGACGTCACCGATCACGACCGTCGCACCCTCGGTGACGCCGGCACGAGAGAGCAGCTTGTCGACGCCGAGTCGCTCGAGGCGTCGCACCGCCTCATCGAGCGCTCCGTCATCGGTCAGGTTGGAGAATCGAACGGCGCGCTCAGCAGCGCGGCCAAGCACCACGAAGGCACCGTCATCAGCTCTCACGACCTGCAGCCCCTCTTCAGCCGGGCGGTGCACCTTGATCACGCTGCTCGAAGGGGCGGCTTGCGCCACACGAGCGGTCGCCACCTGAGCGGCGAGCCGTCCGACGAGATCATCGAGGCCTTCTCTCGTGACCGACGAGATCACGAGGTCCACCGGTGCGTCGATGTCGCCGGCAGCGCACAGGTCGGCCCGGGAGCCGATGACCACCCGGGGCCGATCGAGCAGATCAGGCTGATAGCTGCCGAGCTCGTCGAGGAGCACTTCGAGCTGCTCTTTCGGCGATGCCGCGGCCTCAGGGTCGAGATCGAGGAGCACGGCGAGCACCCGTGCCCGCTCGATGTGCCGCAGGAACTGATGCCCGAGACCACGGCCCTCCGCAGCCCCTTCGATGAGGCCCGGAATGTCGGCCATGACGAACTCGGTCTGATCCCTCGTGCCACCTCGGCGGACCACGCCCAAGTTCGGCTGGAGCGTCGTGAAGGGGTAGTCGGCGATCTTCGGCTTCGCCGCCGAGACGCTGGCGATCAGCGTTGACTTGCCCACATTGGGGAAGCCGACGAGGGCCACGTCGGCGACCAGTTTGAGCTCGAGGTTGAACCACAGCTCCTGGCCACGCTCACCCTGCTCGGCGAAGGCGGGGGCCCGGCGTCGGTTCGAGAGAAATCGGGCATTGCCCATGCCGCCCTTGCCGCCCTCCGCAGCGAGCCAGCGGTCGCCCTCGTGCTCGAGATCGCAAAGCAACGAGCCGTCAAGTGTCCAGACCGTGGTGCCGACAGGGACCGGGACCACCGTGTCGTGGCCATTGGCGCCGTGGCGCTTCTTGCCCTTGCCATGCACCCCGTTGTCAGCCCGTCGAAAGGGATGATCACGAAAGCCGAGTAACGAGGCTTGATTCCGATCGGCGACAAGCCAGACATCGCCACCGCTGCCTCCGTC
This sequence comes from uncultured Actinomycetes bacterium, assembly GCA_903893955.1. Lineage (GTDB taxonomy): Bacteria > Actinomycetota > Acidimicrobiia > Acidimicrobiales > RAAP-2 > CAIUMH01. The sequence goes on along the minus strand of CAITOG010000311.1, from coordinate 6,740 downwards.
ACCGCCGTCAGGGCCGCCCATGTCGACGTGAGCCTCTCGACGCATCGAGACTGCGCCTGCTCCCCCGTCTCCGGCTTTGGCGTGGAGCTGCGCCTGATCGACGAACTCGGCCATGACAACGATCCTACGGGAGTCGAGCATGCCTGCTCGACGAGGACTCACCCGATGAGTTCGGCCACCGCCTGGGAGAAGAGCTCGCTGTGGCGATCGACGTCGGCTGCGGTGGTAGTCGGACACATCAGCGCCATGTTGTGGAAGGGGGTAATCAGCACGCCCCGGTTCGAGAGGAACAGGTGCAGGTACTCCTCGATCGCAGCATCGTGGGCAGCCGCCGACTCGCCACCATTGCGAGGCGCTGGATCGACGAACCTGTACTCCGCCCGTGCTCCCAGCTGCTGGATGCTCCATGGCACCTTGGTGGCGTCGAGCACCTCCTGCACACCCTCGGTGAACCTGTCCGCCAGAGAGATCATGTGCTCGAAGGCGGCAGGGGTCAGCACCTCGCCGAGCGTGGCCCGCATCGCCGCTGTCGAGAGCGCGTTTCCCGCCAGCGTCCCGCCGACACCGCCCACGTCGACGATGTCCGCACCTTGGTCGACCGCAGCGGCAAGCAGAGGGACCAGGTCGGCCGAGAGGCCATAGGCACCGCAGGGAACTCCCCCACCGATGGACTTGCCGATGGTCACGATGTCAGGTTCGAGCCCCATGGCCGTGGTCGCACCGCCCCAGCCTGCCGAGAACGTGTGGGTCTCGTCAATCATGAGGAGCGTTCCCGCATCCCTCGTGAGCCTCCTGAGCTCCCGGTGGAAGCCGTCGTCGGGCAGCACGATCCCGATGTTCGTGAGCGCCGGCTCACACAGGACTGCCGCCACGTCGCCAGAGGCCAGCTCGGCGGCCAGCGCGTCGAGATCATTGAACTCCACCACCCTCGTGGTCGAGATCGGGTCGACGGCAGGCGCAACGTTTCCTGGCCGAGACCTGGGGCGTCCGTCGGGACCGACGACGACGAAGGTCTCATCGACGCTGCCGTGGTAACAGTACGAGAAGACCAGAATCTTGGGCCGGCCGGTGAGCAGCCGGGCGAGTCGAAGTGCCCAGCGGTTGGCATCGGTCGCCGAGAGGGCGAATGACCACCGTGCCATCGAGAACCGACGAGAGAGCTCCTCGGCTACCCATTCGGCATCGTCGGTGGGCAGCATGGTGGTGATCCCTCCCAGCTCCCCCCCACGGCGGGCGAGTGCCTCGACCGTGGGGGCCGGCGAGTGCCCGGCCATTGCCCCGGTGTCGCCAAGTGCGAAGTCGATGTACTCGTGACCGTCAACGTCGATGATCCGGTTCCCCCACGCAGCCTCGAGATACAGAGGAAATCCGCCAGACCAATGGTTCATCCACGTCATAGGGACCTGACCGACAAGGTGGGTCCCCGCCTCGTAGCGGACCCGCGAGCCGGGGTTGCGCTCTTCGTGAGTCGATCGCTCGACAGCGAGCAACTCCTCGAGCTGTGTCCTGTCGATCGCCTGCGCGCTCATCGTCGCCTCCTCGTGGCTGCCGACGCCACTGTCGCCTGCAGCGTAGCGAGACGACCCCACCTGCAAGAATCGAGCCATGCCTGAGAACGAGACGACAATCGACCGACCAGCGCTGGCCTGGTTCCTCCTGCTCGACGGTGGCCTGGTGTTCCTCGCCGTCTTGGCCTTGCTCCCGAGCGTCGCCGATCGGGTCAGGGCCCGGCTCCCGGTGCCGAGCACCAAGGTGCTCCGTACCATCTTGCTGCTTGCGATCATCGTCCACCTCGGCGAGGGCGTGACGGCGTGGGTGCTGGCGTCGAAGCGGGGCCTCGATGCTCGTCGATGGGCCGTCCAGACCACCATCGTTGGCTTTCCCTCGCTGCGTCTGCTCGCGTCGCACCAAGCGACCTGAAGGGGACGAAGCCCGGGGTATCACCCTTCTGGCACGGGAATCAGGTAATGATGTTCTTGAGCGGCCCCGGAGGGGGGCCGACGAGAAGGGGAGTCAACCCGTGAACAAGACCGAACTGATCGAGGCGATCGCAGAGAAGGCTGAACAGCCCAAGAGCACCGTCGCAAAGGTGATCGAGGAGCTCGAGAACGTCGTCGTGGCCCAGGTGAAGAAGGGCGAGAAGGTCGCCATCACCGGTTTCGTGTCGTTCGAGCGCGTCAACCGTGCTGCTCGCACCGCCAGGAACCCACAGACAGGCGAGCCGATCAACGTCCCAGCATCCAAGGCCCCGAAGGTCTCGGCTGGTGCGTCGTTCAAGAAGGCCATCAAGGGCTGAGCCCTCTTGCCCCTTCGGGGTGACCTCGGTCATTCTGACGGAACCAGACATCGAAGAGAGCCCGGGACGTGCGGTCCCGGGCTCTCTTCGCGTTCAGAGCGGTCCCGAGCAGGCAGGACACGGTGATGCACAAGACCCCGAGACCATTGGTCTCGGGGTCTTGTGAGAATCGATGTGGTGAGCCCCACGCGTGGGGCGGGTGCTAGTCGACGAGGATGTCGACGAGCTTGCGGCCGTTGCGCTGGCCGAACTTCACCGTGCCCTCGGTGAGGGCGAAGAGCGTGTCGTCCTTGCCGATGCCGACGTTGCGGCCCGGGTGGAAGCGAGTTCCCCGCTGGCGGACGATGATCGAACCGCCCGTGACCTTCGTGCCATCGAACACCTTCACGCCGAGGCGCTGTGCGTTTGAATCCCGGCCGTTCCTGGTGGAACCGCCACCCTTGGTCTTTGACATCTCAGGCTCCTCGGAGTCTCAGGCCTTGGGCGAGATCGCAGTGATCTCGACCGTCGAATAGCGCTGCCGGTGGCCCCAGCGCCGGCGCTGGTTTGCCTTGGCCTTGTAGGTCATGGCGTTGATCTTGGGGCCCTTCTCCTCGCCGATCACCTGTGCGGTGACCGAGGCGCCGGCCAGGTCCGCCGGCGAAGCGAGGATGGTGTCGCCATCCACGATGAGGACAGGGGTCAGGCTGATCTCAGCCCCGACCTCCTCTGGTCGCAGGTCGATGCGGACGCGCTGGCCCTGCTCAACCTTCTCTTGTGATGCTCCGGTGCGGATGACGGCGTACATGGCTCTGCAACCCTAGCCGATCCTGCGGGGGTGTCGCGACACGAGCCTACGGGAGCGCAGGATCGAAGACGATCCCTCGGCCTTGGCAGTGCTCGCACTGTTTCGAGACCGACTCGATGAGGCCCTCTGAGATGCGCTTTCGGGTCATCTCGACGAGGCCGAGCTCAGAGATGTCGAACACCTGGGTTCGAGTCTTGTCCCGGCTGAGCGCCTGGCGCAGCTGGGCGGCGACCGCCTCACGGTGTCCCTTGGACTCCATGTCGATGAAGTCGATGACGATGATGCCGCCGATGTCACGCAGTCGAAGCTGGTGGGCCACCTCTTCGGCTGCTTCGAGGTTGTTCTTGAACACCGTCTCCTCGAGGTTCGTCTTGCCGACGTTCTTGCCGGTGTTGACGTCGATGACCGTGAGGGCCTCTGTCCGCTCGATGATCAGCGAGCCCCCTGAGGGCAGCCACACCTTGCGGTCGAGCGCCTTGTGCAGCTGCTCGTGGACGAAGTACCGCTCGAAGAGCGGCAGGCTCTCGGTGGTCGTGTCATAGAGCTCCACCCGCTCGACCATCTCGGGGCTGACCTGGCTGACGTAGCTTCGGACCTGCTCGAAGAGCACCGGATCGTCGATGAGCACGCCCCGGTAGTCGCCGTTGAGCTCTTCTCTGAGCATCCGCACGGCAAGATCGAGCTCTCGGTAGAGGAGCCCCGGACGGCCTGACTTCTTGGCCTCTGCGTCGATCGAGGCCCACCGCTGGGCCAGCTCGGCGACGTCGCGCTTGAGATCCTCCGCTGTGGCGCCCTCGGCGGCCGTCCGGACGATCAGTCCGTGGCCCTCTGGTCGCACCTCGTCGAGGATCTTGCGCAGCCGCTTGCGCTCGTTGTCGCCAAGGCGCTTCGAGATCCCGATCGTCGAAGAGTTGGGGACCAGCACCGCGAATCGACCCGGGAGCGAGACCTCCTGGGTCAGCCGAGCGCCCTTGGCACCGATGGGGTTCTTGGTGACCTGGCACACGATGAGCTGGCCAGGTCGCAGCACGTCCTCGATCCGAGCAGCCTGGGCGATCCCACCCTCGATGTCGTCGGCGTCGAAGTGGATGTCGCCGCGGTAGAGCACGGCGTTCTTCGGGATGCCGATGTCGACGAAGGCAGCCTCCATGCCCGGCAGCACGTTCTGGACCCGTCCGAGGTAAAGGTTCCCGTCGATCTGGGTGGTCTCGTCGGTCTCGCGCACCACATAGTGCTCGACCAATGAGCGGCCCTCGAGCATGGCGATGTGGGTGGTGGTGCCCTCGACGTGCACGCACATCAGGTAGCGACCCACCGTGCGGCCCTTGGCACGCTCCTTCGAGCCTCCCCGGCGTCGACGACGCCTGGACGAGCTCTTCTGCTCGCCGGGCTCCTGTGTGGCCTGGGCGGGGCTCTGCGACGTGGCGGTTGCCACCACGGGCGTCGGGGCCCGACTCGTGTCACGGGGTGGCTGCGGGGCGCGTGGGGCCTGCGGGGCGTCGCCTGACGTGCGTTCAGTCACGGGCGCGCCAGGTCGGGTATCACCGATCCTGGGGGCTGGCCTGGTGTCGCCGATCCTCGGCGCCCCTCCTGGTGGGGCCTCAGGCTCCGGGATCCCGCCCGCCGGGGCGTCGGTCGTGTCGTCGTGCTCCGTCATGCGGGCAGACCCTCCTCGTTCTCATCAGCTGCGCTCCGCAGCCAAGCTCGGAACAGACGTCGGAAGCCGGCCATCTCTGGTCAGCGGCTCCTGGCGCCCGTCTGCGTCATCGATCCACTGTGCGGTGCGGCGGGCGCGAACCAGCCGAACCTGGGGGCTGATGCCCCCGAGGAGCTCCCCTGGCCGCACCCCGCGAGGCTTGGTCGCAAGATCGGCGTCGAGGCGGATCACTCCTGGACCCTCCCCTGGGCCGACGACCTCGAGGCGCAAGATGCTCGGGCGGAGGTCATCGGTCACCCGACGGCCTTTTCGCTCCCTTTCGATGGGCACCGTGGCAGCAGCCAGCAGGTAGTCCACCCGCTCGGTCAGCTGTGCTGTGCTCATCTGGGTGACCTCCACGCTCCAAGAGCATGATGTTACCTGCTCTTGGAGGGACCCCCCGGCGCCATCGAGTGTAGCCGCCGACTCGATCTCGATGCCTGGCGGGACCAGGTCGCTGAGCAGCCTGGCGACCTCGTCGGCACCGCTGCTCCCAGAGGCCTCTGCCACCCGCACACCGGTCGGCCCCTCCTCGCCCTCCCGGAAGCGAAGGTCGATGTACTCGGCCGACGACTCGCACCCGGTCGGCAGCGCCAGTGAGAAGCTCAGCAGCGGCCGAGGGCTGAACCCTTCTGAGTAGGCGATCGGCAGGTGTGCTCGGCGCAGCGCCCGTTCCCAGGCCCGAGCCATGTCGCGCTGGGAGGTGTAGCGAATCCGACCCGTCTTCGAGTAGCGAAGCCGGACGCGAGTCGAGATCTCCCCGGTCACGACGGGCGGGCCGAGAGCGCCACTGGTGTCGTGGGTCGAAGCGCCAGCCCTTGCCCGGTCCCCTGGCTCCCGCCAGCGGGCGGTTGCGCCGCTGCCACCTGGTGTTCAAGACCGTAGGTGGTGCACGCACCGCAGTCGTAACACGGCGTCCACCGGCAGTCCTCGACGCCGATCTCTGCGATGGCATCGGCGTACTCGCCGACCAAGAAGTCCTTGTGCAGCCCAGCCGAGAGATGGTCCCAAGGGAGCATCTCATCGACGGCTCGCTGGCGAGTCGTGTAGTCAGCCAGATCCAGTCCCTCTGCGTCGAGCGCCTCCTCAAAGCGACTGAGGTCGAAGTGCTCGGACCACTCCTGGAACACGCCACCCGCGCGCCACACTCGCTCGAGCACTGCGCCCAGGCGCCTATCCCCTCTCGACACGATGCCCTCGGCCACCGACGCTGCGGGCTCATGCCACTTGATCTGCAGGCCTCTCGTGGCTCGGGCCGCCTGTCGTAGGAGGGCGACCTTGTGGGTCAACGTGTCAAGGTCATCTTGCGGATGCCACTGGAACGGGGTCTGCGGCTTGGGGACGAAGCCCCCCACCGATGCGCTCACCGTGACCGCCTGGTGGTAGCGGCGGCCGATCTCCACGCACCGTGCGCCAAGCTCAGCGATCCCGAGGACATCCTCATCGGTCTCGGTCGGCAGACCGATCAGGAAGTAGAGCTTGACGCGCCGCCAGCCCTGGGAGAAGGCCGACTCGACGGCGGCGAAGAGATCCTCTTCCGAGATCAGCTTGTTGATGACCCGACGCATCCGCCAGGTGCCGCCCTCGGGTGCGAAGGTCAGGCCAGTCCGGCGCACCTGCCCGATGGCAGCAGCCGTCGCCACCGTGAACGCATCGACGCGCAGCGACGGCAAGCTGACCGAGACTCGCCCGTCATTGAGCGGATCATCGACGATGCCTCTGACGGTGTCCTCGATACCGGAGAAGTCCGCTGTTGACAGGGACGTCAGGGCGACCTCGTCGTACCCGGTGCGCGCCAGGCCGGCGGCCACCATCTCGGCAACCTGGGCCGCAGGGCGCTCTCGGACGGGACGCGTGATCATCCCCGCCTGGCAGAAGCGGCAGCCTCGGGTGCAGCCCCTGAAGACCTCGACGTTGAGCCGATCGTGGACCACCTCGGTGAGCGGGACGAGCTGGCTCTT
>CAITOG010000310.1 GCA_903893955.1 uncultured Actinomycetes bacterium | reverse complement strand
CGTGACCAGACCAAGGCGGGCAAGGACGTCAAGGCGTCCGTGATCAACACTTCCTCGACCTCGGGGTTGCTTGGCAATCCCGGGCAGGGGAACTACGGCGCCGCCAAGGCCGGCATCGCCGCCCTGACGATCATCGCCGCCTCTGAGCTCGGCCGCTACGGCATCAGGGTGAACGCCCTGGCGCCGAACGCCCGCACCCGGATGACCGAGTCGGCACCTGGGCTGGTCGATCTGGTCAAGGAGCCCGAGGACGCGGCTGCGTTCGACGTCTGGGACCCGGCGAACATCTCGCCGCTGGTCGGCTATCTGGCGACCGAGTCCTGCCCATCGACGGGCAAGGTCTTCTTCGTGCTCGGCGGGACCATTCGAAACTTCCAGGGTTGGACCCTGACCGAGACCCTTGAGAAGGACGACCGGTGGACGGTCGCGGAGCTCCAGGCGGAGATGCACCGGCTCGGGGCGTGACCGAAGAAGGTAGCGGCCTCCCGGCTGCTCCCACCCATCACCGCGACGATCCCGACGAGCTCCTCGTCGCCGCCAACGATCCTGGTGGCTTCGAGTTCGGCTCCACCGGCTCAGAGGCAGCGGCGGACCTCAACTGGTTCGCCATGCTCAGGAGCCGAGCGCAGGAACGGGCGACGTCGTCAGATCGCTATCCCTGGTGGGTGCTCAGCGCACTTCTCGCTGGGCTGCTGGCGCTCAACATCACCTTCACCGTCTTCATCGTGGCCTTGCCCAAGGTGGCAGGTGAGTTTCACACCTCGATCACGGTGCTCACGTGGACCATGACCGGTCCGCTGCTTGCCTATGGGCTCGCAGCACCGCTCCTCGGCAAGACGGGGGACATCTTCGGACACCGGCGGCTCTACCTGTTCGGTCTTGCCGGTGCGATGGTCTCAGCGATCCTGACGGCGCTGGCACCAAACGTGATCACCTTGCTTGGCGCGCGCACCCTCGATGGGATCCAAGGGGCGGCGACCGGGACCGCGTCGATGGCGCTCATCATGAACGCCTTCAAGCCCTCTGAGCGAGTCAAGGCCATGGGGTGGTGGACGTTGGTCGGCGCCGGGGGACCGGTGATCGGCGTTTCGCTCGGATCGCCGATCATCCAATTCTTCGGCTGGCGGGCACTCTTCTGGATGCAGCTGGTCTTGCTTGTCTTGGCGTTCTGCGTGGTGGCGGTGATCCTCCCCGCCAAGGATGTCTCCAAGGAGGAAGCGGCTCGAGAGCGCAAGGTGGCGATCTCGAATTTCAAGACGATGGACTGGGTGGGTTCGACCACCCTGTCGATCGGTGTCACCTTGGTCATGCTGGCGCTCTCGCTTTCACCCATTCAGGGATGGACGGCGCCGATTCCCGTCGCTTGCTGGGTGGCAGGGGCAATCTCGATGGTCTGGTTCGTGCATCGAATCAGAACCGCAGAGAGTCCGCTCATCCCCGCCGCCTATTTCTCCAAACGGAACTTCGTGATGCCGATGATCATCAGATCGACGTCGAACTTCGCCTATTTCGGGGCGTTCTTCTTGTTCCCGCTGCTGATGGAGGAGGGGTACCGCTACTCGGTAGGCCAGGTCGGCGGCGTCGCCATCGCTCGCCCACTCGCGTTCGCAATCTCCTCGCCACTCGCCGGTTATCTCGCCGTCAAGATCGGCGAACGCACCTCAGCGATCGCTGGGACGATCATGCTCACGCTGTCGATGATCCTGTTCGCCACGCTGATGGCGGGCTCCTCGCTGCTGATCATCATCCTGGCCCTCGCGTTGTCTGGCCTTGGCATGGGCGTGGCGATGCCCTCGACGAGCGCCACCATGGCCAACACCGTGGCGGCAGAGG
>CAITOG010000309.1 GCA_903893955.1 uncultured Actinomycetes bacterium | reverse complement strand
GTCCCGGTGGTGCCGACCACCTATGCCACGACGCCTGACGAGCTCGAGGTGCCGGACGCTGCCAGGTTCGTCGTCAAGCCCAGCATCGGCGCAGGCTCGATGGGGGCGAAGCGTTTTGCAGCCGACGAGGTGACTGCAGCCCGCCAGCACGTTGCGGAGCTGGCCAATGACAACAAGGTGGCGATGGTCCAGCCCTACCTCGACCTCGTCGACGACCAGCACGAGACCGGTGTGGTGGTGATCGACGGCACCGTGAGCCATGCGATCTCGAAGGGCCCGATGCTGGGCGTGACAGAGACCGATCGCTCAGGACTCTTCTTGGCCGAGATGATCGGCTCGAGGACACCTACTGACGAGGAGCTCGAGGTGGTCGACCACGCGCTGAGAAGTGTGCCGGGCACCTCGGGACCGCTGCTCTATGCCCGGGTCGATCTGCTGCCGACACCGACCGGGCCAGTGGTCATCGAGCTCGAGCTGACCGAGCCGAGCCTCTTCTTGACCACAGCAAGGCCGGCGGCATCGAGGTTGGCCGCCGCACTGGCGGCACGCCTCGACTGATACCTAGTGGTCAGCCATGGGGGAGCGCTCCTCGATGGCCTGGCCCTCCAAGAGCTCTGGTGGCACCACCATGCCGGGACGGTTCGATGGGTCGCTGGCGAGGAACCGACCGAGGACGGGGATGTCAGCCAAGGACTCGGCGCGCAGGGCAGCCGCAGCGGTCGGGACGAAGAGCTCTGGGCTCGGGTAGACGAGGTAGCGAGCAAGCCACGAGGGGTTGTACTTCTCGTTGAACTTCCAGAGCGACTCGATCGGCAGCACCGACGAGAGCCGGCGCAGGCCCCAACGTTCGATCCGCTGCATCGCACCGTCACCCTTCTCGCCGTCCAGGGTGGAACGGAAGGCAGAGAAGTTGAGGGAGAGGCCCGTCGCCCCTTGCGACCGAAGGTGCTCGATGGTTTGGCACAGGGCGTAGTCGAGCAGGCCGTTGGGGTGCTCGCCGGTGTCTCGTCGCATCAGGTCGAGCGAGTAGCCGCCGATCGCCGGGGAGGGGACGAACTGGCACATGGCGGCTGGTACGCCGTCGGGCCCCGACACGATGGCTAGGAGCAGCCCAGCGTCTCGTGGGTCGAAGAGGCGACCGAGCATCATCGAGAAGCCTCGTTCCTCCTCGCCGGTCCGGCTGAGGCTCAAAATCCCGACCAGGCTTGGCACCCGGGCGGGATCGATCGTCGAGGGGTCGAGGAACTCGACGGTGTAGCCATTGCGCTCCATCCTGGTGTTGGCCTGGCGCAGCCCCTTCATCTTTCCGCCGGCGAGGGAGAAGCCCTGGATGTCGACGATCGCCTCGTCGCCCAGGTAGAGCCAGCGCATCCCTGCCTCCTCGTAGATCGGCAGCCAGGTCTCGCCGGCGCCGATGACCGCGGCGCCCCACCCTCGACTGTCCGCGTAGGAGCGGAACGCCTCCCACACCTGGGTGCGTTCCGCATCGGGACCCACAGGGTCGGGTGAGACCAGCGCGATGCCGCCGTAGACCGCGTAGGCCACGACCGAGTCACCGTAGAAGAAGAACTGCTTGTCGTCGCGCAGTGCGAAGTAGTCGAGCGACCCCTTGCCATGGCGACGCACGATGTCTCGTGCTCGAAGCCATGCGGCCCTTCGCTCGCTGGTGGAGTGGTGCTCAGAGAGGCGTCGATCGACTACAGGTCTCGTGGCGAGGTACAAGAGGACCACGATGACCCCGATGCCGACGGTGAGCATCGAGGGCAGGACGAAGTCGTCGATCTTGTCGGGCAGATCAACGGTCGTCAGGCCGACGAGCCGCTCCGTGACCGCCAGGAGGACGAGCGGCCATGCGGGCAGCGAGCCAGCGTGCAGGTTCGACAGCTCGACGCCCAAGAACGACGCCCCGACAGCGACGACGAGCACCAGGCCGATCACCGGGAGCGCACCCCCGAGCGAGCTGCGATCTGAGCTGCCTTGGAACCAGCGCCGCTCGACCAGAAGGAAGGCAAAGACGACACCGGTCACGATCACTGGTCCAAAGCTGGCGGCGTGGGCGATATGGGATGCCATCGAGATCGCCAGCAGGACGATCGCCACCAGCCAGGATCGGCGCTGGCCGCGAAGGACCCCCCGTGACAGCATCACCAGGCCCAGACCCACCAATGCCGTGAGCACGCCAGCTGTCTCAGAGATCCCGAGGGGCAGGTAGGTCAAGACGGTGTGGAGCTTGCCCCTGAGCGGGGGAGCGACAGCGACGAGCAGGTCAATGAGACCGGTGATGAAGATCGACGCGGCACCGATCCGACGGACGCGGCGAGCTCGGCGTTGGGTGGCGGCCAGATCGGGCGGCGGCGGCCATGCACCGCCCACCGGCCAGGAGGCGACCTGGCGGAGTCCGGTCGGATCGGGTGCGATCTCGGCCACTGGCTCGCCGGCGGCAAGACGCTCCGGCCGGCTCTCGGCGGCCAGCGGCTGGTCGCGCACGAGCAGGCGGACGTGGAGGTCTGCGCCGGTCTCGATCTCGAGCGCGGTCTCGAGCCGATGATCGAGGAACACCGGCGGGAGGCCGAGGACGCCCCGGTGCTCTCTGACCACCCCTGCCGACGCGCCGACCTCGGCGAAGAAGCCGATGTCGAGGTGGGTGAGGCCCGCATCGAGGGCGCCTGAGCTGACGTAGCCCACGGCACCGTTGGCCAGCGCTGCTCGAGCTGCATCGAGTGATGTCCCGCCGAGGGCTTCTTGGCGAGCGTCGTCGAGTGCGGTCGAGAGGGCACCATCGAAGGCGCGACGGGTGATCAGCGCGACCGCGATCCCAAGGATCACCTCGGCGAGCACGACTGCTGCCGCCACCCACAAGAAGCGCACGTGCCATGGCGCATCGGCGACGCGGATGAAGACCCGACGGCCGTTGTGGTGCCCGATGCGTCGAAGGCCGCTGGCGAAGAAGGTCAGGTGGGTGAGTACAGCCACGACGATGGCGACCACCGGCGGTACCCACAGCCACCGGCTCAGACGGCGATAGAGCGTCCGGGAGCTCGTGAAGCGGCGGACGGTGCTTGGATCGGCGAGGCGGTCGATCCCCTCGAGCCACGGTCGTTCCTCGACGCCGGCGAGATCAGCGAGCTCGTACTGCTCAGCGGGCGCGCCGGCGACCACCACCCGACGGATGCCGGCTGCGGTGGCGCACTCGAGCGCGACCTGCTCTGCGAGCTCGATCCCTGCCGCTGCCAGCTCGCTGCTCGAGGCTTCGACGCCAGGGCGCGACGAACCGGCCGGAACTACGAGAAAGCGACGACCTTCCTCAGCGGCGAACGCACTGATTGCAGCCAGCAGCCCGCCGTGGGCGCCGAGAGCCTCGGTGACACCACCTGCATCGGCGCAGCCTTCGATCAGGTCGCCGGCGACGACCACCACGCCGCGTCCCTGCCACCGTTCGAGGTCGCGCTGGAGGGTCCCTGCGGCCGCGGTCGAGGTCTCGGTCGGTTCAGCCGGCAGCAGGAGGCTTCCGACCACAAGGACGCGGCTGGCGAGTGGGATCTCGACGACCAGCTCAGGACGGTTGGCAGAGTCCTCGGTCATCGACCTCCATGGTGCCACCTCTCGACCCTGAACAGGCCACCATCCTGAGGACCCGCTGGGCGCCGCTACGATGCCGGAGCGATGGATGCCCCCGAGCTCAAGAGCAACTGGCGCTGGAATGATGGCGACGTTGAGCCGTCAGCTGCCGTGGTTTTCGACATCGATGGGGTCCTCTCCGACGCAGTGGGTCGTCAGCATTTCTTGGAGGTGGGCCGTCGCAACTGGGACGCCTTCTTCGAGGCATGCGGCGACGATCCCGTGATCGAGGAGATCGCTCGGCTCTTGGAGCTCCTCGACCCGACGCTCCAGGTCATCTTGCTGACCGGGCGACCACTGCGTGTTCGGCCCCAGACCCTGGCCTGGCTCGAGCGCTACGGGCTGCGCTGGGATTTGCTGATCATGCGCGACTGGGGCGACTACAGCTACGTGACCTCTTTCAAGCGTTCGGTCGTCGAGGAGCTGCGAGCGGCCGGCTTCGACCTTCGGCTGGCCCTCGAGGACGATCCCCAGAACCATGCGATGTACGTCGCCGAGGGCATCCCGTGCGTGTACATCCACTCGGGGTACTACGAGGACTGAGCGCCGCCGAGCTCAGGTTCCATGAGGTCACCCTCTGAGTGAGCCTGCTCGTCGTCGTCACCTTCTTCGTCCTCGTCGCCGAGGGGCTCCTCGATCGGGGCACCGTCGGCTCGACCTGGCCACCGGATGGAGCGGATCTGCCCGGCCAGGAGCACCACGGCGGCGAGCAGCACGACTGGAAGGTCGCCGATGGTGGTGTAGATCGTGCTCCCGCTGAGGAGCTCGATCCGGCCAGTGACCACCTCGCGCCGGCTGAGCACCGATTGGGCGAGGACCTTGCCTGACGGGGCGATGACGGCGCTGAAGCCAGTCGGAGAAGCTTGGACGAGGTAGCGGCCCCGTTCGACGGCCTGCAGGCGAGCGGCGGCGAGCTCCTGGGCCGGCATCTGCGCGGTCGGGTACGAGGTGGTGTTGGTCGGGACCACGAGCGCCTGCGCACCATGGGTCACCACGTCGCGTCCCCGAGAGGAGAAGAAGACCTCGAAGGAGATGAGGACGCCGAGCTTGCCGGCCGGCGTGGCCACGACCTCGTGACTGGTGCCCACCACCGCATCGCGTGGCACGCCAGAGAGGTCGGCGAACCGACTCATGAACGATCGAGCGGGGACGTACTCGCCGAAGGGGACTCGGTGGACCTTCTCGACCGACCCGATGATGTGGCCGTGGCGGTTGAGGGCGACGACGAAGTTGTCGAAGCGCTGCCGGCCGACCGGTGTGGTCACCCCGGCGAGCAGCGTGGTGCCGAGCGCTCGTGCGGTGGAGCGGAGCGAGGCGAGCTGCCAGGAGCCGACGAGCGGCCCATCGAGTCCGACCACATCCTCGGGCAGGACAGTCAGCTGCGTGCCGGTGGGAACCCCTAAAGCTGCAGCCAGGTGCGCTGTCGTGACCTGCGCCGGATCGGTCTGCTGGGCAGAGGTGCCTCGTCGCCCACCACCTTGGACCGCGGCGACGCTGCGATGGGCAAGTGCCGGTCCGCCACTCGGGGCGAGGGCTGCCCAGGCCACGAGGAGAGCCAGGAGGCCGAGGAGGATGCTGCCGTGGGCGGTCCGACGCAGCGCGCCGTCGCCACCGTCGCTCTTGGCAGCCAGGGCTGTGGTGAGGATCCGGATGCCTGCTCCCGCCACCACGAGCGCCGCCATGATCCCCATCGGCCCGATGAGCCGGGCAAGGGCGAGCAGCGGGCCGCCGACCTGGCCGAGTGGAAGCCCGCCGATAGGCAGACCGCCGAGCGGCCACGACTCTCGGGCAGCCTCAGCCAGAGTCAGCGCGCCGATCGCGGTCAGCGTCCGACCACGACCCGGTGCGATGACGCAGGCGGCGGCAGCGAAGAACGCCGCTTCGAATGCCATGAGGAGCACGGCGCCGTACCAGTTGAAGTGACTCGCCCACCAGAGTCCGGGCACCATGAGGCCGAGACCGAAGAGCCAACCCGTTGCGCACCGTCGCGCCCATCCGTGGTCCTCGAGGGCAAGCAGGAGCATGGCAATCCCGAGCGGAGCAACCGGCCAGAACCCGAACGGGGGGAGTGAGGCTGCGGCCACCAACCCTCCCACCAACCCGACCACGAGCGAGGCGAACGTGGGTGAGCTGGTGACGCGAGAGAGCTTCATCACCCCCGGGCGAGGAGCTCGCTGAGCCGCGCTGCTGCCTGCCGTCCAGACGCAATGCAGGCGGGGACGCCGACGCCTCGGTAGGCGGCGCCTGCGATCTCCACGCCATGGAGGCGGTCCACCGCCGATTCGATGCCTCCCACCCGAAGCAGGTGGTTCACTCGGTACTGCGGCAGTGATGCCATCCACCGGGTGACGGTCACATCGATCGGCGCGGGCATGGTGCCGAAGAGCTCGGCAAGCTCGAGCCCGACGATCTCGATGACCTCGTCATCGTTGAGTGAGGCGAGCCGCTCATCATCGATCCGACCGACCGAGGCCCGCAGCAGGACCATCTCCTTTGTGGCCAGGTGCGGCCACTTCCGATCGAGGAAGGTCACCGCGGTGGTCAGGTAGCGCCGACCGTCGAGCGGCCCGCGACGGTGCTGGGTCCCTGGCGGTACGAGGGCACCCGTCCCGTGTGTCGGCAGCGTCAGGTTGGCCTTGGGAAAGGCGAAGGTAACGACCGCCACGCTCGAGTACTCGGTCTGATCGAGGAGTGACGCAGCTTCGACGTCATGAGGGCGGAGCAGCTCGGCCGCGGCATCTGTCGGGGTCGTGATGATGACGCCATCGGCTGATGTCGTCGTCTGATCGGTGTCGACGCTCCAGCCAGGATCGCTCCCACCCCGGCGTCGAAGGGCGGTGACCTGCCGGTCCGCCAGGAAGGTCACGCCGCGGCGGGTGAGCTCTTCGACGAGGAGGGTTGGAATGGAGTGCATACCGGTCACCGGTGTCACGAAGGCTGGCGGGACCGGGCGTGGCTCGCCGTCGGGAGGTGGCGGTGGTGCGGCAGCTGCCATCTGCCCCTGGAGCGCCTTCATCAGGCTGCCGCGTTCCTGGCCAGCCTCGAGGAGCTGTGGGAACACCGCAGCGGCACTCATCTCGGCGACTCTGCCGGCAGTGATGCCACCGAGCATCGGATCGACGAGCGTGGCCACCACCTCGTGGCCAAGCTTGGTCTCGACGAGGCCACCGATGGTCCGGTCTTGGAGGTGGCCTCTCGATGCAGGGCGGGGAGCAACGACGTCGACAAGGGCTCGGAGCAGGCCTGCGGTGCTCAGCAGGTGACTCGAGCGCAGCGTGCGCCATGACGTCGGGACGCCGAGCTGCATCCCGTCGGGGAGCGGCCGAAGCTGCCCACGAGCGAAGACCGATGCGCCCGAGGCGTCGATCGGCACGAGGAGATCGGCACGTCCGAGGTCCTCGAGAAGGGTGGCCGCCTCCCGACGTCGAGCGAGCACCCCGTCCGGCCCTGCGTCGACGACCACGCCGGCGATGGTGGTGGCGCCAAGCTTGCCGCCGAAGTGCTCTGATGCCTCGAGCACGGTGACCTTCGGCCCGTCCTCGCCCAATGGCCTCGCGCCACCAGTCAGCTCGAATGCCGCAGCGAGGCCGGTGATCCCGCCACCGATGACGGTGACCTCGTGGCGCGCCATCAGCGATCCGCCGCCATGATCCTTCGGGCAAGGATCTCCATGAACGTCGGGTCGTCGTTCAGCGAGGCGGTCCGTACGAGGCGGACGCCATTGGCCTCAGCCACTCTCGCCGCATCGATGTCGACGTCGTAGAGCACCTCGAGGTGGTCGGAGACGAAGCCGACTGGGCACACCACGACGGTGGTGATCTCGCGCGCTGGGAGGCCTGCGATGACTTCGAGGATGTCCGGCCCGATCCACGGCTCCGGTGTCCGGCCGGCGCTCTGCCACGCCACCTCGTAGCGCTGCACGCCCGCCTTGGCGGCGATGGCGTGCGCGGACTCGGCCAGCTGGTCGGGATAGGGATCGCCCTGCTCGAGGATGCGAGCGGGCAAAGAGTGCGCTGTGAAGAGCACGAGCGGTTCGTTGCCGTCATCGCTCAGCGAGTCGAGGGCCGACACGACTCGCGTCGCCAGAAGCTCATCGAAGCCCTCGGTGTCGTGCCAGGAGGGGATCCTGATCAGCTCGGCTCTTCCGTCGAGTGCTGTCTCGGCACGGCCCAAGTACTCACCAGTGCTCATCGAGGCACCATGAGGGGTGAGGGCGAGGCCGATGACCTTCTCGAACCCATCCTCGACGAACGACGCAGCGGTCTGCTCGATCGAGGGCTCGGTGTACTTCGAGCCGAAGCGAACATCGAAGGCGCCGGGAACGAGCTCCTCGAGAGCAGCGGCGATGCCTGCGACCTGGGCGGCTGTCCGCTCGGCGAGCGGGCTGATGCCCCCGATGGCGTCGTAGCGCATCACGAGGTCGGCGAGCTGCTCGGCGGTCGGCGGTCGGCCGTGACGGATCTTCGTGTAGTACGGCTCGACCTCCTCGCGGCTCGAAGGTGTGCCATATGCCATCACGAGGACACCGGTCTGCTTCATTGTGGAACCCCCTGGTCTCTGAGCGTGAGTCCCTCAGCGTGGACGAGCTCGACGATGGCGCCAAGGACTCCTGGATCGGTCTCTGGCAGCACACCGTGGCCGAGATTGAAGATGTGACCCGGGGCCGCTGCGCCTCGACGCAGCACGTCGCGAGCTGCCTCCTCGGCCACCTCGACGGGAGCGAGGCAGAGGGCGGGGTCGAGGTTGCCCTGGAGCGGCAGGTTGCCAACTCGGGCCGCAGCAGCGTCGAGCGGCACCCGCCAGTCGACGCCGACCACGTCAGCGCCGCTCGTCGCCATGTCGGCCAAGAGCTCGCCGGTACCGACGCCGAAGATGATGCGGGGGACCCCGAGCTCGCCAACAGCTGCCATCACCTTGGTTGCGGCTGGCAGTGCGAAGCGACGGTACTCCGACGGGCTGAGCGCGCCGGCCCAGGAATCGAAGAGCTGCACAGCCTGGGCACCTGCGGTGACCTGCGCGGTCACGAAGGCGATGGCCAGGTCAGCCAGGCGGTCGACGAGCTGCTCCCACAGGGCTGGATCGGAGTGCATGAGCGCCTTGACCTTGGCGAAGGTCTTCGAGGGTCCGCCTTCGACGAGATAGCTCGCCACTGTGAAAGGAGCACCGGCAAAGCCAAGGAGCGGGCAGATGGCCGGGTCGAGCTCAGCCCGAGCGATCTTGACGGTCTCGATCACATAGGGGATGTCGACCTCTGCCTCGAGCGGCCTGAGCCGTTCGAGGTCGGCAGCAGAGGAGAAGGGCTGCTCAGCGACAGGACCTCGGCCGGGGACGACGTCGATCCCGAATCCGATGGCATGGACCGGCACCACGATGTCCGAGAAGAGCACTGCTGCGTCGACGCCATAGCGCCGCACGGGTTGGAGGGTGACTTCGGCGGCAATCTCGGGCTGGGCGATGGCATCCAAGATCGAGCCGGTGCCCCGTGTCGCTCGGTACTCGGGCAGCGATCGACCTGCCTGACGCATGAACCACACCGGGGCTCTCGATGGCCGCTCGCCGTGGGCTGCTGCGAGGAAGGGGCTGGACGCTGGCGCGTCGCTCACTGGGCTGGCCTGTTGGTCATGGCGTCCACTGTAGGGGTGCAGACCGCCGCCCCACCGGATCAGGCTGCGGCGTGCGGACTAGTCTTAAGGGTTCCCTGAACGAGGAAGGTGCATGGCCTGACTGTGTCGACCGAGCGTGAGATCGCCGAGGAGCAAGCCTTCTTGGACCGCGCCTACGTGGCGCTCGACTGGATGCGCTCCGAAGCGCAGGCCATGCTCGATGGCGTCCTCGACACAGGCCGAGGGGGCACGTTCCAATCTCGAACCGAGCGCGACATCGTCGTGCGTACCAGCCTCGCTCGGCTCGAGCACCTCGAGGTCGGCGACCAGGCACTGACCTTTGGTCGAATCGACGTGGCGAGCGATGAGCCCCACCGATCACCAGAGATCTTCCACATCGGTCGACTTGCGGTTTCCGACGAACGCCGGGAGCCGATGATCGTGGACTGGCGGGCTCCGGTGGCCGAACCCTTCTACCGCGCCACCGGCCTTGATCCCCAGGGATTGGTGCGTCGTCGGCACCTCGCGGTGAGCCGACGGTTGGTGACGGGCGTCGAGGACGAGTTCTTCGTGGCAGGGTCCGTGCCAGCAGCACCGCCGACCGTCGGCGGCGACGGGGGCGAGAGCCTCGAGGACGTCGGCTTCGCTCTGGGCGGACCGGGGGCACTGTTGGCGGCGCTCGGTCAGGCCAGGACCGGGCAGATGGGTGACATCGTCGGGACCATCCAGGCCGAGCAGGACGAGATCATCCGGGCGGGCCTGCCTGGCGTGCTGGTCGTCCAGGGTGGCCCAGGGACGGGCAAGACGGCGGTGGCGCTGCATCGAGCGGCCTACCTGCTTTACACGCATCGCTTTCCGCTCGAGCGCCAAGGGGTCCTGGTGGTCGGCCCGAACCCTCTGTTCCTTCGCTACATCGAGCAAGTCCTGCCCTCGCTCGGCGAGACCGGTGTCACGCTGTCGACGATCAGCGGGCTGGTGCCGCTGGTGAAGGTGACCGGTCGTGACCCTGAGGACGTCGAGCGGCTCAAGGGCGATCCACGCATGGTGCGATTCATCGAGCGTGCCATCAAGACCAGGCAGCGGCCGCTCCGAGAGGACGCCTCGATCCCGATCGGTGCGACGACACTGCGACTCACGGCGTCGGCGACAGCCGAGGTCATCCGCCGCGCTCGCCGGCGCGGTGGCACTCACAACGCCCGGCGCCGGATCGTCGAGACCGAGCTCATCGCGCTGCTCGCAGAGCAGTATCGAGGACGACGCGGCTCCGAGCTGATCGACGAGGAGTTTGACCTGCGTGACTTCTCCTCGCAGGTCCGTCGCACCGGCGAGTTCAAAGAGGCGATCCATCGCATGTGGCCCCGATTGAGCCCACACGAGCTTCTCCACGATCTCTTCGGCGCGGCCCCCCTGCTCAAGACGGCGGGCCAGGACCTGCTGAGCGACGACGAGTGTCTCCTGCTTGCCCGCCCTCGATCTGCATCGCTTGACGACGTAGCGTGGACCGCCGCTGACGTGGCGCTGATCGATGAGGCACAGGCGCTGCTTGGCCCGAGACGTCCGGGACGTGAACGCCGTCGCAAGGAGGTTCGCGACCCGGCTGGGTGGCCACAGGGGCTCGATGGTGCCGAGGCTCCCGCGGAGCGCAATGCCGACGAGCTGGTGGCCTTCGGGCACATCGTGGTCGACGAGATCCAGGACCTGACCCCGATGCAGCTTCGGATGCTGCACCGTCGGTCGCTGTCGGGCTCGATGACTGTGGTGGGCGACATCGCACAGGCATCTGGTCCATGGGCTCCCACCAGCTGGGACGACGTCTTGACGCACCTGGCACCCCGGCGCCCACCTCACGTCGTGGAGCTCACCGTCAGTTATCGAACCCCCGCAGAGGTCATCGAGGTCTCTCGTCATGTCCTCGCCGCAGCCGAACTTGGCCTCGATGCCCCGACTCCGGTGCGTCGGGCGGGCACAGCACCGACCCTCGAGCAGGTTCCCGCCGACGAGCTCATCGCTGCCGTCGTCTCCGGCGCCGTCGAGGAGGCGTCGCTGGTTGCCCCCGGCCACGTGGCAGTGCTGGCCCCACGACGGTTCCTCGCGCCACTTCGAGATGCATTCGAGCTCGCTGGCGTCGACGTCGTCGACCCGACCCAGTTCAGCGGGCCAGGGCTCTCTGCGCCGCTCGTGCTGCTCGACGCGCAGCAGGCCAACGGGCTCGAGTTCGATGGTGTGGTGGTCGTCGAGCCAGCCGAGATCGCCAGCCGGACGTCGAGGGACGAGCAGCCGACGAGCAGGGGCCTCCGTTCGCTCTACGTGGCCATGACACGACCGACGAGACGGCTCCGCACGGTTGGGTCGCGACCCTTCCCTGTGGATCTCCCCATCGTCGACAGGGTCGTCGACGACGCCGTCGCCACCCGCTAATTTGGCGCTGACCCATCCGGTTGAACTAGGAAAGAGTCTCGTGACCAACGCAGTGTCTGCAGCCCCCCCGGCACAGCGGCAAAAGATCGTTCACGATCGGCCGCCGATGCTGGCAATCGGAGTGATGATTTGGCTCGGTTCCGAGCTGATGTTCTTCTCCGGACTCTTCGCCGCCCTCTTCACAATCAGGGCGCACCTTGCCGCGTGGCCGCCAGTCGGCACCGAGCTCGATACCCTCCAGGCCGGCATCTTCACGATCATCCTCGTCGCCTCATCAGGCACGATGTGGATGGCGGTGTGGCACGCTGAGCACAACGAGCGTCGCCAGGCCAAGCAGTGGATCATCGTGTCATTGATCATGGGCGCGCTGTTCCTCGGGAACCAGGTCTATGAGTGGACCCACATCACCACCCGCTGGTACACGAACTCCTACGGCTCGGTGTTCTTCATCACCACCGGCATCCACGGCCTCCACGTGTTCATCGGCCTCTTGGCCATGGTCCTCCTCCTCGGCCGGATGCGCGGCAAGCAGGGCGGCGACCCTGGTGAGCTGGCTGCCTTCCAGGGTGTTTCCTACTACTGGCACTTCGTGGACGTCGTTTGGGTCGGCCTCTACGCATGCCTCTTCTTGCTGAAGTGATCATGACCAACAGACTCTCGACATTCCGCCGACTCCTGCTGCCTGTGATGGTCCTGACCATCACATGCCTGACTGCGCTCGTGCTCTTCACTGGCGGCCGCTCAGGCGCAGCAGACACGTCCACGACCACGCCGCTTGTCATCAGCTCGAACGTGACTGCGGCCAACGCGCAGGTCGCCGCATCGCCGGTCTCGACCCCCGCCCCCGCCTACCAGACGTCGGTCAAGAACGCCGGCACCGCCAACTCGACCCTCCGGGTCTTCAGGAGCGGCTCGCTGGTTGCCTACGGCAACCGAGACATCACCTACGTGGCGCCGCCCAAGGCGCTGATCCCCCTTGGTGAGGCGCTCTACCAGCAGAACTGTGCGAGTTGTCACGGCGTTCGTGCCAACGGGGTGCCAGCGGCTGGCACCCCTGGTGCCTACCCGAACCTTCGAGGGCTCGGCCCAGCGACCATCGACTTCTGGATCTCCTCTGGTCGGATGCCTGCTGCCGACCCGCGTCAGGTCCAGGCGGTGCGCAAGAATCCAAAGCTCACCCAGACCCAGGCGCTCGCGATCGCTGCATGGGTGAACTCCCTCGCCCCCGCCACCCCGTTCGTCCCTGTGGTCCACGACGTCAAGAACTCAGATGTGGCGCAGGGCTTCTCGCTCTTCGCGCTCAACTGCGCCGCCTGCCACACCATCACTGGTGGTGGTGACGCTCTGGCCTCGAACACCTACGCCCCGAGCCTCCGCAATATCCCGGCCACCCAGGTGGCTGAGGCGATCCGGACTGGGCCCGGCAACATGCCGAGGTTCACCGGCAATCTGACAGATCAGCAGGTCCGCAGCGTCGTCGGCTACGTGACGATCCACATCCAGCACCCGACCAACCCTGGTGGCTTCGGCCTCGGCGGGCTCGGTCCTGTGGCTGAGGGCTTCGTCGGCCTGGCGCTCGGTGTTGGCCTCCTCGCACTCATCGGATTCTGGATCGGAGACCGCACGTGAGCGACGATCGCACCCCCGTCTCGATCACCACGGCCACAGCGGATGATCCGCACATGCAGCCGTTGGCGAGGAACCCCGAGCGCATGGAGCGAGTCATCGCTCTGGCGATGATCGTCGGTCTCATCGGGATCATCGGCTTCGGTGTCGCCTACTGGTTCAACGCCGACCCATGGGTCTACGGCGTGACCCTCGGCACCGGCGTCCTGCTGCTCGGCTTCGGCATCACCGCCTGGGGCAAGTACCTGATGCCAAAGGGACCTTTCGTCGAAGAGCGCCACGACCCGCGCTCGACCGACGAGGAGCGAGAGGCCTTCGATGCAGCAGTCGTGCAGCGCGGTGGTGGGATCCTCGGCCGTCGCAAGCTCCTCGGCGGCATCGCCGCCGCTGGCCTCGGCGCCTTCGGTGTGGTGTTCGCATTCCCGCTGATCCGTTCGCTCGGACCGCTGCCGGGCAAGACCCTCGATTCCACTGACTGGAAGACGGGGTCCTACCTCGTCGACCAGACCGGTCGCCCCATCAAGACCTCCGACCTGGCGCCAGGTGGCGTGGTGACGGTGGTCCCACGCGGCTACCAGGACACCGAAAACGGCCAGGCAGTCGACCAGACCATTCTGATCAGGCTCACGACCGAGAACTTCACGACCCG
>CAITOG010000308.1 GCA_903893955.1 uncultured Actinomycetes bacterium | reverse complement strand
CTTCGAGGAGCGACCGATAGGCCGCCTCGTCCGCCGCACGTGGCTGACGTGCTGCGGCTCTTGCTCGCTCACGCTGCTCTGCCATCAATGCGTCAAACCCAACGCGATCTACGCCGATGCCCTGCTCCGCCACGAGCTCTTCGGTCAGCTCGATAGGAAATCCATGGGTGTCGTGAAGTCGGAACGCCACCTCGCCGGGGAGGGCGATCGTCGAGCCGGCGAGCTCGGTGGTGGCGTCTTCGAGCAGTGCGAGCCCGTTGCGCAAGGTCCTCGAGAAGCCTTCCTCCTCACGGACAAGGACACCCTCGATCAGGTCCCGGTCAACCCGCAGGATCGGATACGCATCTCCCATCGAGGCGATCGTGGCCTCGATCAGCGCTGGCGTCACAAGGTCGGTGGCCCCGGAGCGCCGGGCGGCGAGGACCGCACGTCGGACGACCCTGCGCAGGACATAGCCTCGGCCCTCGTTCGAGGGCAGGACGCCGTCAGAGACCAGCATCGTCATCGAGCGGCCGTGATCAGCCAGGATGCGCAGGGCGACGTCCGAGGACTCATCTGCGCCATAGCGACGTCCGGTCAACGATTGTGCGGTCTCGAGCAGGCCTGTGTAGGTCCCGGTGGCGAAGATCGAATCGGTCCCCTCGAGCACCGCGAGGACGCGCTCGAGGCCCGCACCGGTGTCGATCGACTTCTTCGGCAGATCGCTCAGCTCGCCTGCGGCATCGCAGTTGTACTGCATGAAGACGAGGTTCCAGATCTCGACGAACCGCTCTTCGCCGCCGTTGGCAGGCCCACCGTCGGCGCCGTAGGCAGGGCCCTTGTCGTAGTAGATCTCAGAGCACGGTCCACAGGGTCCGGTCTCCCCCATCCGCCAGAAGTTGTCCTCACCGAGGCGTTGGATCCGTTCGGCCGGCACACCGATGAGGTCACGCCAGATGGCTGCCGCCTCATCATCGCTGTGGTGGACGGTGATCCAGAGCCTGTCAGCCTCGAGCCCGAACGCCTCCGTCAGCAAGGACCATGCCATCTCGATGGCACCTTCCTTGAAGTAGTCCCCGAAGCTGAAGTTCCCGAGCATCTCGAAGAACGTGCAGTGTCGTGTGGTGGTGCCGATGATGTCGATATCCACCGTCCTGAAGCACTTCTGCACCGATGTCGCACGCGTGAACGGCGCCTGCTCCTCGCCCACGAAGTACGGCTTGAACGGCACCATGCCAGCGATCGTGAACAGGACGCTCGGATCGTGCGGGATCAGGCTTGCCGACGGGACGATCGTGTGGTCGCGCTCAGCGAAGAAGTCCAGAAACGACCGCCGGAGGGTGGAGGGATCCATCCGGAAGATCCTACCGGGGTGCTGGTGGCTCCTCGCCGTCGCCTGAGCCTGCCGTCCGCCACCTGAGCACCGCCGCCTCTCGCCCATGCTGCGACGGCTCGTAGTAGGCACGATCACCGAGCTCGTCGGGCAGGTAGCGCTGGGGCACCCAGCCTGCGGGATCATCGTGCGGGTAGCGGTAGCCGACGCCATGACCAAGCTCCTCGGCGCCGCCATAGTGCGCATCACGCAAGTGCGCCGGCACCGAGGTCACCGGCCCGTGGTCGACGTCGCTCGTCGCCCTCCCGAGTGCGACGGTCACGCGGTTGGACTTGGGCGCGGTGGCCAGGTGTACGACGGCGTGAGCAAGGTTGAGCTGCGCCTCTGGGAGTCCGACGAGCTCCACCGCACTCGCCGCTGCCTGGGCCACGAGCAGGCTGAGGGGATCGGCCATGCCGATGTCCTCGCTCGCGAGGATCACGAGACGACGGGCCACGAAGCGAGGGCTCTCACCAGCGCTGAGCAGCCGCACCATCCAGTAGAGCCCTGCATCCGGATCCGAACCTCGGATCGACTTGATCAGCGCACTGACCTGGTCATAGTGCTCGTCGCGACCCTGGTGGAGGACACGTCCGTCGCGGGCATCGATCACGTCCTGCTCCGACACGACGATGCCCTCGCCGCTCTCACGTGCTGCGGCGAGGGCCACCGCAACCTCCAACGTGGTCAACAGCGCCCTCGCGTCACCGTCGCTCGACGCCGCCAGCAGCTCGATGGCGTCCGGCTCCGCTGTGGCGCCCTCAGCGACGAGCCCTCGGGCGACCAGCACCCGCAGGTCGGCCTCATCGAGTGGCTGGAGCCTCCAGAGCGTCGAGCGAGAGAGCAGCGGCGCGTTGACTTCGAAGTAGGGGTTCTCCGTGGTCGCACCGATGAGCGTGAGGAGACCCTGCTCGACGCTCGGCAGCAAGAGGTCCTGCTGTGCTCGATTGAAGCGGTGCACCTCGTCGAGGAACAGGACGGTACCGGCACCTCGCTCCCCCAGGCGCTGCCGCGCACGCTCGATGACCTCTCGGACGTCCTTGACGCCAGCAGTGACAGCCGAGAGGTGCTCGAGCTCCTTGGACGAAGCGTTGGCCAGGAGCTGAGCAAGCGTGGTCTTGCCTGTCCCAGGTGGCCCCCACAAGATGACCGACGTCAGCCGGTCCTGCTCGGCGAGGACCCTGAGAGCACCGCCGGGCCCCACAAGATGCTGCTGCCCGACCACCTCATCGAGCGACTGTGGGCGCAATCTCGCAGCCAGGGGCCCCCGTGTCGCCAGGCGATCGGACGCCTGGACTGCGAACAGGTCCTCGGCCGTCATGCCTCCTTGGGCATCGGGCGCAGGCCCAGCTCCAACATCGCGTCGGGAGAGATCGTCGATGGAGCACCAGTCATCAGATCGGTTCCAGACTGGGTCTTCGGGAAGGCGATGACCTCCCGGATGTTGTCCTCGCCGAGGAAGATCGCCACCAATCGGTCGATGCCGAAGGCGAAGCCGGCGTGGGGTGGCGCACCGTAGCGAAACGCGCCGAGCAGGAAGCCGAATCGCTCTTCGGCGTCATCATCGGTGATCCCGAGCGCCCGGAACACCCGGGACTGGATGTCGGAGCGGTGGATACGCACCGACCCCGATCCAAGCTCCCACCCGTTGAGCACGAGGTCATATGCCTGCGAGCGGACTGCCATCGGATCGGTCTCGAGCAAGTCGAGATCGTCGAGGTGCGGCATCGTGAACGGGTGGTGCGCTGCAGCTGGGTTGCCCTGCGCGTCGGTGCCATCGAACATCGGGAAGTCCACCACCCAGACGTAGCGGTATGGACCCTCGCCGACGGGTGGGGAGAGCAGCTGCGCCCGGAGATGTCCGAGCACCT
>CAITOG010000307.1 GCA_903893955.1 uncultured Actinomycetes bacterium | reverse complement strand
GGGTCTCGACGAGCTTCGTCGGGTCACGACGGGTCCCGTCGTCATCATGACTTTCGATCCGAGCGCGCTGCGGGGCTTCTGGCTGGCTGAATATGCGCCGGAGATGGTCGAGCACGAGAGCGGCCGGATGCCGCCCATCGATCGGGTCACCGCTGGGCTCGGCGGCCAGGTGGTGGTCGAGGGCCTCGCAATTCCCTCTGGCTGCGTCGATGGCTTCATGGAGGCCTACTTCGGTCGACCAGAGGCATTTCTCGACGACCGTGTCCGCAGGGCGCAGTCAGCGTGGGGCTTCGTGGATGACGACACCGAACTCCAGCTGGTGGCTCGCCTCCAGGCATCGCTGGATGATGGCTCGTGGGACGAGCGATTCGGCCACCTCCGCACGGCAGCGCTGTACGACGGGTCGTTGCGCCTGCTCATCGCCACGTAGGCGTCGCGATTACCGTTCCTCGGGCGTCGTCACTGTGCCTGAAGAGACGGGCTAGCAGGCTGGTCGGTCGGACTCAGCTGATCGAGCGCAGCACTCCTTTGAGCACGTGGTCGATCGCTCTGTCATGCGCACGGCGAGCGGTGACCTCCGCCATCTCGGGAGGAACCGTCGAGGCGATGAGGATGTTCGAGAGCCCGTGCACGCTCGACCACGCGATGAGCGGCGCATCGGCACGCCTGGCGGGCGGGATCGCGCCTGCATCGATCATCTCCTCAACGCCATCCATGAGCACCTGCCAGGCGTCAGGTTCGTCTGGTCCCGGCGGGAGTGCGTCGCAACGGGCGAACGCTGCCTCGAAGAGCCGTGGGTTGCTGATGGCGAATTCGACGTAGGCGCGGCCGACAGCCTCGAATCTCTCGATGGCCCGTCGTTTGGCGGAGCGAGTGGTCGCCACAGCGTCGCGGGCAGAGATGAGCGCTTCACCGAGGCGCTCGCGTCCGACTTGGCCGACGCGTGCTTGGAGGTGCTCCCTGCTCGGGAAGTGCCGATACGCGGCCGAGGGCGACACGCCGATGCTCCGCGAGAGGTCTCGGATGGCGATCGCGTCAATCCCACCTTCTTCAACCGCGAGCACCGCAGCATCGACCAGCGCCGTCTCGAGCGCACCGTGGTGATAGGGGCGGTTGGCCATCTCCTCCATCATGCCAGCAGTGTTGACACTGTTCACACGTCCACATAATGTGAACAACATTCACATATGGCGTGGTTGCGAGGAGGTTCTCTGGTGGGTCAAGTGGCGCAAGGAAGGTATTCCGCTGACACGGGTGCTGACGGCACCGTGCTGTTCCTCATCGGGATGCGGATCAACAGGTGGTGGCAGGTGTGGCGATGGCTCCCTGTCGCTGTGGCGATGCCGAGGATGCTCATCGAGCTGCTGCGCAACCCAAGCCTTGGCCTGGTCGGCAAGCCTCGCACGCTGGTGTCTGGTCGAGTCGTCCTGGTCTGGCAGTACTGGGAGTCTTTCGAGAAGCTCGCTGCCTACTCACGTGCCAGCGATCGAGCTCACCTGCCCGCCTGGAGGAGCTTCAATCGCAAGGTCCGTGACAACGGCTCAGTTGGGATCTTCCACGAGACGATCGTCCTGTCGGATGACTCGGTCGAGACGGTCTACGGCAACATGCCGACCTTCGGTCTCGCGTGCGTCACCGGCGCGGTGCCGGCGGCTCGTCGCGGCCAGACGGCGAAGGCGAGGCTGACCGGCAGCGACGACGTGCAACCACCTGTCGAACCGTATTGACGACGTCCTCGCTGGGCGCCGCAGAGGCGGTGCGTCTCGCTGGTCGATCGAGGGAGTCTTGGTCGCGACGACGTCAGCGAAGCGAGCGTCGTTCCATCTGCGGGATGCCCGGCGTTGTGTCGTTGATGCCCCAGCTGATGATGACCTCAGGCGAGATGCGGAAGCGTTCAGAACCGTCGACCTCTTCGATGGACGCTGCGCCGATGACCTTGACCCCCGCCTCGTAGGCCTGCCGGTAGGGGTTGGCACCCTTGAAGGAGGGCAGCAACCCATGGTGGATGTTGATCACGTCTCGCCCATACGCCTCTAGGAACGGCCCTGACAGGACCTGCGCATGGCAAGGGGGGTTGACAGCCACCCAACCCAGCTGAGCTCTCGGCGACAGCGCGCGCTGACTGCAGACAGCCTGTGCGCCGCGCCAGGGCGTGGCATCGGCGGACGCGTTGCCGTGCCTGCATGTATCGCGCAAGCACCAGAAAGTCCGTCCCCCCCGTAATGGACAAGATCGCCTCCTCGTTGGGCCTGCGTGCCCGGGCCGT
>CAITOG010000306.1 GCA_903893955.1 uncultured Actinomycetes bacterium | reverse complement strand
GATCCCTCAGATTCAATCGCCACGAAGCAACCACCATCGTTGTCCGCCGTCGGCTGCGAAGCGACGTCGATCGATGTGCGGTGGCGGTCAGGAGTGCAGAGCGGCTCGGTGTCGCTGGCGACACCCTCGGCGCTCGGAGCGCTGAGCTCGAGGTGGCTGCAGAGGCGCTCGACGCCCATCTCTCGTCGATCGGCAGCGCCGGGGTCGACCCGACCCTCCTCGCAAAGGCCACCTCACTCAGCCTCGCTGCCCGCCAGCTCCGCGAAGAGGCGAGCCGGCGTGCCAGCGATGCCGCCGTGCCAGGCCTCGATGACCTCACCACCTCAGTGGCCGAAGAGTTCGCCCACCCGTCGCTCGGCGGGCGATCCCGGCGAGCGCTGGGCAGATCGCAGGCCTCCTGACGAGCAGCTCGCGATGTTGAGCGCGATGATGTCACGATGCGTCGCACCCTGCTTGCCATCGCCCTCCTCCTCGCACCACTGAGCCTGACGGCCGCGCCTGCTGGCGCCGCCGGCCTCCCGGCGCCTGGGACCATCAAGCACATCGTGGTGATCGACTTGGAGAACGAGTCGTTCGCCAATGTCTTCTCAAGCAGCTCACCGGCCACCTACCTGACCGGTCCCCTCGAGAAAGACGGCGTCCTCATCACGCACTACTACGCCACCGCGCACGTCAGCCTGCCCAACTACATCGCCCAGGTCTCAGGCCAGGCTCCCACCCCCACCACGCAGCTCGACTGCGGGGCCACGTTCGACAACGTCGCTCCAGGGACGGTCCTGACCGGTGCCAACGCCCTCGGCCAGGTGAAGGCCAAGAAGGGCTGCGTCTATCCGAGCACTGTGGCCACCATCGCTGATCAGCTCGACCAGATCTCTCCCCCAGACCCAACCACCCACAAGGCAGCGTGGCGGGCCTACGAGGAGGACATGGGCAACAACGCGACCAGGGACAACGGCACCACCTGTGCCCACCCGGCGATCGGGGCAGCGAACACCACGCAGTTCGCCCAAGGCGGTCCGACCGGCAAGAACGACGGCTACGCCGCTCGGCACGACCCCTTCGTGTGGTTCCACTCGATCATCGACCAGACCGCCGAGTGCCAGGCCAACGTCGTGCCGCTCGGCACCTACGCCCACAAGCAGGCCGTCGGCCCGCTGGCCAGCGACCTGAGCTCGACCGCCACCACACCGGCCTTCGGCTTCATCTCGCCGAGCCTCTGCAACGACGGCCATGACGAGGTCTGCGTGTCCAAGAGCGCTGCGGGTGGCACCACCGGCGGTCTCGTGGCAGCCAACGCCTGGCTCAAGCACTGGATGCCGGTGATCCTGAGCTCGCCCGCCTTCACCGAGGGTTCGATGCTCGTGGTGATCACCATGGACGAGGCTGGTATCGGCCAGAAGGGCTCGGGCAACCTCTGCTGCGGCGAGCTCCCGGGCCCGAACGTCTCCCAGGCTGGCGGCGTCTTCGGCGCTGGTGGCGGTCAGATCGGTGCCCTGGTCCTCGGGCCGAGCTCGCTCATCACGCCAGGATCAGTCGACAAGAAGGGCAAGTACAACCACTACAGCGCCCTTCGGACCTACGAGGACCTGCTCGGCATCACCACCGGCGGCTCAGACGGCCTCGGTCACCTCGGCATGGCCGGCGCCACCGGCCTGGCGACCTTCGGCACCGACGTCTTCAACGCCTCCTGATCGCTCAGCCCATCTGGCGAGCAGCAGCTCGAAGCTCCTCTCTGAACTGCGGGTGGGCGATCTCAGCCAGCGCCTCGGCTCGCTCTCGAACCGTGAGGCCAGCCAGATCAGCGATGCCGTGCTCGGTCACGACAGAACCGGTGTGGTGCCGTGGCGTCGAGACGACCGCCCCCTGGGGCAGCTGGGCCACGATCCGGCTCCGCAGCTCACCGCCGACCTCAATGGTCGAACCCAGGCAGACGAGGCTCGCGTCATCGGTGTGGTGCTCAGCCCCGGCCACGAAGTCCTCGTGTCCTCCCACCCCTGAGATCTGCCGTCCGTCGATGCAGTCAGCGACGATCTGTCCGTAGAGATCGACGCTGATGGCGCCGTTGATCGAGACGAACCTTGAGTTCGACCCGATGATCACCGGGTCGTTGACCAGGTCCACCGGTGCGAAGGCGACGTCGTCGTTCTCGTCGAGCCACTCGTAGAGCTCAGCTGAACCCAGCGCGAAGGTGGTGACCGATACGCCGTTGAACACCGACTTGTTGTCGTTGGTCACCTTGCCCGCCTTGTGGAGGCGCATGATCCCGTCGGTGAGCATCTCAGAGTGGATCCCGTACCCACCACCATCGCCCTCCGCCAGCCTGGTGGCCACCATCGACGGGATCGCCCCGATGCCCGTCTGGAGGGTCGCTCCCCAGGGGATCCGGCTCGCCGCGAGCCGGGCGATCTCCTCATCCACCGCCGTGGTGGGCGGCTCCTCGAGCGCGAAGGGCTCTCGATCGGCGCCTACGAGGGCATCGATCTCGTCGACGTGCAACGTGTTCGGATAGGCAGGCAGGTGCCCGGTCCAGGGCAACCGCTCGTTGGTCTCCACGATCAGGAGCCGCTCAGGGTCCGCAGCCGCCCGACGGAGCTCATCCATCGTGGCGCCGTAGTGAAGCGACATCGAAACCCGGCCGTGCTCATCGGGTGGGGTCCCGTTGACCATCATCACCCTCGGCGCCATCACCTCGAGGAGCGGGCCGAACTGCCGGAAGCCCGCTGGCACGAGCTCCACCCGAGCACCGGCGCTCGACCAGAACCGCTCGGCTGGACCGAAGAAGCCGGCCTTGAAGCGGACGCCGGGACGGTTGAAGAACTCGTAGAGGCCGAGCACCAGGGCACCGCCAACCTCCACCGCCTCGTAGTCCTCGCGAGCCGAGAGCGCCTCGAGGAGCGCAGGTGGGTTCGCTGGGCCGAGACCCATCCCCACCACGTCGACGGGGCGCACCAGCGCCGCTGCTTCCTCCGGAGTCAGGTTCGCTGCCATGACATGATCATGTCCCACCCGACGAGCCGGTGCACCCCGGTAGGGTCGATGCCATGAGAATCGACATCTGGAGCGACGTCGCCTGTCCCTGGTGCTACGTCGGGAAGCGCAACCTCGAGACTGCCCTCGGCGAGCTCGACCTCGAGGTCGACATCCGCTGGCGGGCCTACGAGCTCGACCCTGAGGCACCGACGACCACCTCGCTCTCGATGGCCGAGGTGCTCAGCCGCAAGTACGGCGTCTCGCTCGAGGAGGCCGCCACCATGAACGCCAACATGACCAGGGTGGCCGAGCGAGCTGGCCTCGAGTACCACCTCGACGACCTGAAGCTCGGGAACTCCTTCGACGCCCACCGGCTGGCGAAGCTCGCCGAGGAGCACGGCCTCGGCGACGAGGCTGCGGAGGCCCTGTTCTCTGCCTACTTCACCCAGGGCCGCTCGATTGCTGCCCACGACTCGCTCATCGAGATCGGCACCTCGATCGGCCTCGAGCGGGAAGCGATCGAAGCCATGCTGGCCTCAGACGCCTTCGCTGACGAGGTGCGAGGCGACGAGGCGCTTGCCGCAGAGGCAGGCTTCAACGGCGTGCCCACCTTCGTCGTCGATGGCTCGTTCGCCATCCCCGGTGCCCAGCCAGCGGACACCTTCGTCCGACTGCTCGGGAAGATGGCCAGCGGCGACACCTCGGACTTCACGCCCGACGAGTCAGCCTGATCACTCGCCCTCTGACGGTGGCTCCTCCGCCACCCTGGTGACTGCAGCCACCATCTGGCCATCGTCGAGGTTCATCACCCGCACACCTGTGGCGGCACGGCCCTGCGAGGAGATCTCGCGGACCGCGGTCCGGATGATCACGCCACCCGACGAGACGAGGAGCACATGCTCCTCGATGCTCACCATGAAGGCAGCCACCACTCGGCCCCGAGCGGCGGTCAGCTTGATGCCCATGACTCCCTGGCCACCTCGGCCCTGACGGTTGAACCGCTCGATCTTGGTGCGCTTGCCATACCCGGCATCGGTGACGAGCAGGATGTCCGCCTCTTCACGTGCCACGTCCAGGCTGACCACACGATCCTCTGCCTTGAGCTTGATCCCTCTGACCCCGGCGGCAGAGCGGCCCATGTCGCGCACGTCGGAGGCAGCGAATCGGATCGCCATCCCCTTCTCGGTGACGATGAAGCAATCGTCGTCGGGTTGCGTCTCGACGACTCGGACCAGCTCGTCGCCCTCTCGCAGGTTGATGGCGATGAAGCCCTCTCGGCGGCTCTTGTCGTACTCCGAGAACGGCGTCTTCTTGACCTGCCCCATCCGTGTGGCGAAGACCAAGGAGGAGTGCTCAGGGAAATCCCGCGTCGAGACGATGGCGGCAATCTTC
>CAITOG010000305.1 GCA_903893955.1 uncultured Actinomycetes bacterium | reverse complement strand
GCGATGGCTGGCTTGTGCGCCAGCTCGTCGAGGATGGCCAGGACGCCTATGGCTTGGACCCGAGGCAGGGCATGATCATGGCGGCAGAGATCGCTGGACTCGACCTCCGAGATGAGCAGATCCTCACACACCTTCGCAGTGTGGCTGAAGCTCGGCTCGGTGCCGTCTTCTTGGTCGGCGTGACCGAGGCGATGCTGCCGGCGCAACGCCAGCATCTCGTCGAGCGCCTTGGCGTGGTCCTCGAGGATGACGCGGTGCTCGCCGTGCACTCGGTCCACCCTGATGCCTTGCGCGACGACTCGCTCGATCCTGACCTCGACCTCGCCGGTGGTCGGCCGCTGCGTCCGACCACCTGGGTGGCACTGCTCAACGCACAGGGATTCACCGCGACAATCCATCTCTCGCCGGGCGGGACTGATTTCCTCGTGCTCGGACAGCGAGGTCGATCGACCAAGTGAAGGTCGCCTACGTCACCCCCCGCTACGGCCCTGAGGTGATGGGTGGCGCTGAAGGGGCCGCACGATCGCTCGCGGAACATCTGGTCGCTGACCTTGGGCACGAGGTCGAGGTGTACACCACCTGCGCTCTCGATCACTTGACGTGGGACGATGTGCTCGAGCCGGGCACCACAGTCATCAACGGCGTCACGGTCCATCGATTCCGCTCTGCGGCCGGTCGTGACCCGGCCTTCTTCGCATTGGATGGCGCCATCCGATCGTCGCCCTCGGCCGCCACGATGGAGGAGGGCCTCGACTGGGTGCGGGCCAACGGTCCGGTGACGCCGACCCTGCTCGATGCGCTCGAGGTGACAGATGCGGACGTGGTCTGCTTCTACCCGTACCTCTTCTACATGACGGTCCACGGGATCAGGAGAGTCCCCAAGCCCACGGTGCTCCATCCGGCAGCTCACGATGAGCCGGCTCTCTACCTCAAGCCATATCGCGGCGCCTTCGCCGCCGCTGATGCCTTCTGCTACCACACGAGGGCGGAACGCCACCTCGTCGAGCGGGTCATCCCGGTGGCGGAGACGCCACAGATCGTCTTGGGCCTCGGGACGAACGCCGAGGTGACGAGGGGCCGGCGTGGTGCTGAGGTGCTCGGCATCGGTGAGCGTCCCTATGTGGTCAGCGTGGGACGGGTGGATGAGCAGAAGGGCTCAGTGATGCTGGCCGAGTTCTTCCTCGAGTACAAGCGCCACCACCCAGGCCCGTTGGCACTCGCCCTGGTGGGACCGGTCTCGGCGACGATACCTGAGAGCGATGACCTGATCGTCACCGGGATCGTGGACGAAGAGGACAAGTGGGACATTGTTGGCGATGCGCTCGTCTCGATCTCGCCGTCGGCGATGGAGTCGTTCTCGCTGGTCGTGCTCGAGGGGTGGGTGAAGGGTGTACCGGCGCTGGTCAACGCCACTTGTGGACCGACGGTCGAGAACTGCGAGCTCTCTGGAGGCGGTCTCAGCTTCGACTCGTTCGCGAGCTTCGAGGTGACGTTGAGCCGGCTGCTCGACGACGAGCGGCTCCGACAGGATCTCGGAGCTGCGGGGAAGGATTTTGTGGCCTCGGTCTTCGACTGGCCTGTCCTGATCCGCCGCTACGAGTCCTTCCTCGAGGGCGTGATCGCTCGCGCAGCGAGCTAGGACCCTCGTTCGCCGCTGGCGAGTCCGTCGAGGAGGATATCGATGAAGGTCGTCGTCGCGGCACGCAGGTCATAGCGAGCGAGGTTGGCTCGACCGGCTTCCACGAGCTGCTGCGCCAATGCGTCGTCCGTGACCACCCGCTCGACGGCGGTGGCGAACGGGATCGGTTCCTTGCTGGTAAGCACGAGCCCGCCCTCGCCCACCGTCTCGGGGACCGCTGCGGCTCCGAATGCGACGATGGGCACCCCATGGCCCATCGCCTCGGCCAGCGGGACGCAGAACCCCTCGTGGTCTGATGCCGTCACGAAGACGTCGGCCGCGTGCCAGTGGGCCTCGAGCTCCTCGGTGGTCAATGAGCCGGCGAATCGGACCGCGTCGGTGAGGCCGAGCTCGTGGATGTAGGAGCGCAGCGCGTCGGGATATCGGTCGCCAAGAGGAGAGCCGACGAGCGTCAGTGTTGCCCCAGGGCCGTGCTCGGCCCGATAGGCGGCAAGCATGGCGACGAGGTCGTGCGGCGCCTTGTGGGGCGAGATCTTGCCGACGTAGAGGAGAGAGGGCCCGCCGGACGCCGCCTTGCTCGTCAGCAGATCGTTGAGCAGCCGTCGGTCTGGTTCGACCTCGGTTGGAGCCACGTCGATGAGCAGAGGGGCGACGTGCGTAGGGGAGTAGCCGAGATCGATGAGCTCTCGCTCGTTGTAGGCGGAGTCCGCAAGGCCAAGGACGCAACTCGACGCCAGCTCTGCGAGCTGCCGTCGACCGAGTGCCAGCTCGTGGGCGACCGACGGCTCCCATCGCTCAAGAAGTCGAGCGGGCGTGATGTTGTGGAAGTCGATGGCGATCGGATCAGGGAGGCGGGTGACGAGATCGAAGACCGGGCTCCCGATCGATGCGTGGTAGAGGATCGTGCGGGGCTCGCGGCACGCGCTGAGCTCGATGACCTTGCTGCCCAGGTCGGCGACGTCAGGGGTGCAGGTCGAGTAGTAGATGCTCGACTCGATGCCACGGGCCTCGAGCGCCGACTTGATGTTCAGCGTGTGGGCGCCGATGGCGTCACGCCCCACGAGAGAGGGCAGCACCTGGTCGATCCTCACGGCTGCTCCGCTGCGCTGCGCGCCACCACCTCAGCCAGGGTCGGGAACCCGGAGAGCTTCGAGGCTCGACCGAGCTTGGCGCAGCTCACGCCGAAATCAGCCGCCCGGAGCAGCCGGAGATCTCCTCGACTGTTGCCATAGGCCCACAAGATCGGGGCTTGGGACGAGGTGCCGAGGAGCCCTTCGCTCCGCATCCAGCTCGTCACACGGGAGAACTTCTCGCTGCCGCGGCAGTTCTTTCCCTCGTAGCGTCCAGTGAGGCGACCTTGCTGGTCAACTGCCATCTTGGTGGCGACGACGCCTTCGACCCCAAGGAGCTCACCGACTCGCTCGACATAGAGCTCAGGCGATGCCGAGACGATGACGGTGTGATGTCCCATGGCGACATGCCAGTCCAGCCGAGCTTTGACCTCGGTCCGGAGCTCCTTGACCACGTGCTCTTCGGCGAACGCTCTCGACGTAGCTGTCACCTCGTCGAGAGACCTGCCGCGCAGGATGTTCGCGAAAAGTGACTCCTTGGTCACGTCAGCGGTCGATCCGCCTCGGATCGCCGCGAGCCCGAGCTGCGGTGCCATCCGAGCTGTCGCTTCGAACGTGGAGCGTGAGCCGGCAACGGCCCGAAGCCACGAGAACACCGAGCCGCCGTGGGTGAGGGTGCCGTCGAGATCGAAGGCAGCGACGACAACCTCCGAGCGAGAGGGGACGCTGGTGCTCACGCCATCCCACTTGCGGCTGGCCCGAGATGGCGCGCAGGCGTGCTCGGGCGGCTCCGGTCTCGTCGTGAGTCTCGACAGGGGAGTTCGTGCACGGCGTCGATCTTCTCACCGGGGACCTGGGCGCGGTGCGATCCTGGTCAGAAGTCAATTCTCGCAAAATATGACAGGTTAAGTCGACAATTGCATTCAGGCTCGCTAGAGTGGGCAGCGCAACGACAACCCCTGCTGGCCTGATGACCAAGCCAGCTCGACGAGGAGGCAGCTGCCACATGGCAATCCGACTGGGCGACATCGCCCCCGATTTCACCGCTGACACCACTGAGGGAACCATCAGCTTCCACGACTACCTGGGCGACAGCTGGGGCATCTTGTTCTCGCACCCCAAGGACTTCACGCCGGTCTGCACCACCGAGCTTGGTGCCTTCTCTGCCGCCAAGCCTGAGTTCGACAAGCGCAACACCAAGCTGCTCGGACTCTCGGTCGACTCGGTCGAGAGCCATGAGGGCTGGAAGGGCGACATCGCCGAGACCCAGGGGACAGCGCTCAACTTCCCGCTGATCGCCGACGAGGATCGCAAGGTCGCCGAGCTCTACGACATGATCCACCCCAACGAGCTCGAGACCCTGACTGTTCGCAGCGTCTTCATCGTGGGACCGGACAAGAAGGTCAAGCTCACCCTGACCTACCCGGCATCGACCGGACGAAACGTCGACGAGGTGCTCCGCGTGCTCGACTCGCTCCAGCTCACCGCTGGCTTCAGCGTCTCGACGCCGGTCAACTGGACTGACGGTGACGACGTCATCATCGCACCGGCGATCTCCGACGAGGACGCTACGACCAAGTTCCCGAAGGGCTTCACCACGCTCAAGCCCTACCTGCGACTCACCCCGCAGCCGAACAAGTAGGTCACTGGCCTTCGGGCCATCGAAGCTGTGAACGAGGGGCCGCCCTGGAGTCGGCCCCTCGTTCGCGTTCTTGCGGCAGCGTCGCGAGGCCTAGAGTCCCGATGCACACGACCGAAGGGGAACGGCACTATGGGGATCATCGACACGACCGGAACGTTCGAAATCGGTGGCAGGACGATCCATCGATTGGGGTTCGGAGCGATGCAGCTGACCGGACCTGGCGTGTGGGGGCCGCCACGAGACAGCCATGAGGCAGTTGCTGTGCTTCGTCGAGCTGTCGAGCTCGGCGTCGACTTCATCGATACGGCCGACAGCTACGGCCCAGCCATCTCCGAGGAGATCATCTTCGAGGCCCTCGCTCCCTTCGAGCATGTCGTCGTCGCCACCAAGGCGGGCCTCGTGAGGACGGGGCCCGGGGTGTGGGTGCCGCTCGGGCATCCCGCATATCTCCGTCAGCAGTGCGAGCTGAGCTGTCGCCGACTCGGTGTCGAGGCGCTGGACCTCTTCCAGCTCCACCGCGTCGACCCCGAGGTTGACGCCGATGAGCAGTTCGGCACGCTCGCAGAGCTCCTCGAGGAGGGAAAGGTCAAGGCTGTGGGTCTCTCTGAGGTCACTGTGGGTCAGATCGAGGCTGCGGCAGCAATCGTGAAGATCTCGACGGTCCAGAACCTCTACAACCTGTCGAACCGTCAATCTGAGGCGGTGCTGGAGTTCTGTGAGCGCGAGCAGATCGGGTTCATCCCTTGGTTCCCACTTGCCACGGGTGAGCTGGCGCGCTCAGGTGGTCCGCTTGACTCGCTCGCCGCCGAGCTTGGCGCGTCGCCCTCGCAGGTTGCCTTGGCGTGGCTGCTCGCCCGGTCGCCTGTCATGCTGCCCATTCCTGGGACCTCCAAGGTGTCCCATGTCGAGGAGAACTGCGCTGCTGCTCGCATCGAGCTGAACGCCGCGCAGCTTGAGCTCCTCGAGCAGCTCTCGACGTGATCAGTCGCTGAGCTCGTCTCGCAGCTGCCGCTTGAGCACCTTGCCGGCGGGATTGCGCGGCAGCGGCTCGTCGCGGAAGAAGAATCGTGACGGGACGTTGTACGCGGCGAGCCGCTCGCCGACGTGTCGGGCGAGCTCGTCGGCCCTGACCTTCGCCCCGACCTTGAGCACGATGACGGCGCCAACCTCCTCACCCATGACCGGATGGAGGATGCCCAAGACCGCGCAGTCAGCGATGTCGGGGTGCTCGAAGAGCGCTGCCTCAACCTCGGCGGAGTAGATGTTCTCACCACCTCGGATGATGACGTCCTTGGCGCGATCCACGATGTAGAGCCAGCCGTCCTCATCGATCCGGGCCACATCGCCGGTGTGCACCCACCCATCGGTGAACGTCAGCGCTGTCTCCTCTGGCCGGTTCCAGTACCCCCGGACGATGTTCGGTCCTCGCACCCACAGCTCGCCGGTCACCTCGGGTCCACGAGGGAGCTCCTCGCCGGGCGAGCTGCCGGGGTAGCCCTCAGGGACGATGGCGACGTCGACGACGGGGACAGGTTGTCCCACGCTGTCGGGACGATCGACATAGTCGGGGCCCGAGTTCATCGATGTCGCTGCCGTGGTCTCCGTCATGCCGTAGCCGTTGCCAGGCTGGCCGACAGGGAATGCTTGTGCGATCCGGCGCACCAGCTCTGGCGGGGCAGGTGCGCCTCCGTAGGAGACATTGCGAACGCTC
>CAITOG010000304.1 GCA_903893955.1 uncultured Actinomycetes bacterium | reverse complement strand
TCCATCGGCACGAGTCCATCACCCACGTCTGCGACGTCGTAGCGCGTGGACCACTCCCCTGCCGCGGCGTAGGGCGGGTGGGGCCGCAGGTAGCTCAGATGGGCAAACCACCCACCCTCCTGGCGCGGCAGCCACTCGAGGAATCCGTCGGTCAAGAAGGTGCTCAGCGAGTGCTCGGCGGGACGGGTGGGCTCGAGGCGAAGCTCGTGGATGTAGTCCCCAGTGACGGCGTGGCCCTGGCGCTCTAGCCACGCAAGCCACGGCGACTGATCTTCGGGCAGGTAGAGACCCTCGTCGAACCCGGGCAGGATCCCTGCGTAGTAGTCCAGACGAGGGTCGTCAGGACCGCTCGCCTGGCGTGGGTCGAGACCTTGGTCGGTGTAGCCGAAGAGCATGGGGGTGTAGCCAGCGCGCCGGGCGAGTCGAGCGATGTTGTCGAACCGATCGTCGAGCGGTGTCCCGTTCGCCACCACCCGATGGTTCATCTGATACATCCCCGTGTAGAGGCTTGCCCTTCCTGGCGAGCACGGTGCCGCCTGGCCGAAGTGGCGATCGAACGACACGCCAGACGCTCGGATCTGGTCGAGCGCAGGTGTCGAGACCAGCGGGTTGTCGAGGACCTCCGCGCGGAGCTGGTCGAGGGTGACCAGCAGGACGTTGGTCATCGGACGTCCAAGAGTGCGACGACCTCATCCATGTCAAGCGCATCTCCGCCGGGGACCTTTGCGGCGTCGTCGGCGCGACGCAGCTCGAGCGCGTCAGCTGCCCACGGATGCGCGAGGAAAGCGTCGACCTCATCTTTTGATGCCGGCCCTCCTTGTGTCCGCAGCGTCGCGACCGAAGTCGACGAGAGCTCGTCGCCGTAGGCGGGATCGATGACGACAAGGACTCGCTTGGCCGGAACGTGGGCGCCGACGAGATAGCCGGCACGCTCGGAGATCTCCTCTGCGCACCACCGCTGGCCCGTGATCTCGTGGGGCTCGCCCTTGGTTCGAAGTGCTGGCGCACGTCCGATGTCATGGAGCACCGCAGCCAGCACGGCCTCGTCGTCTCCCCCGGCTGCCCGCATCGCCGCGCCCGCTTGGAGCGAGTGCTCGAGCTGGGACACTGGCTCGCCGAGATAGGGCAGATCAGCCATCGACTCGAGGAGCGCCACGACCTCCTCGGTGGGGATCGCGTGAGTGCTGCCCGCCTTGTCGCTCATCACGATTCCTCCTCGATCCGGTCGAAACGTCGCCTCATGCTCTGTGTCAGTCGCTCCATCGCAGCGAGCGACGTCGACGAGAGGCCACTCATCCGAAGGTAGCCGTGGATCAGGGTCGTCTCGTCGAGCAGCTCGACGTCGACGTGCGCGCCTCTGAGCAGGCCGACATAGGCGAGGCCCTCATCACGAAGGACGTCGAACCCTGCGACTGAGACGATCGCAGGTGGCGCTCCGACGAGGGAGGTCGTGAGCAGCGGTGAGACCCGGGGATCTGATCGGTCCTGCTCTTCGGTCAGATAGAGACTGTAGAGGTACGCAACGTCATCGGAGCTCAAGCTGAGCCCCTCGCCGAACTCCATCAGGGAGTCCGTCACGAGGTCGGGCCCGAGGGCCGGATAGGCAAGGACCTGGAAGGCCGGAGGCCGCGGCGCCCCGCGCAGGAGGTTCGACGCCACCAGTGCGAGCGTCGCACCCGCTGAGTCACCACCGATGGCAACGATGCCCTCAGCTGTGGCCGCCATCCACTCGAATGCCGCCACTGCGTCGAGGACTCCTGCAGGGAACGGGTGCTCGGGTGCGAGGCGGTACTCCACGGCGAGAACACTCCGGGCACAGCCAGCAGCGAGTCGCCGGAAAACCGCATCGTGGCTCTCGAGGCTGCCTTGGATCCAGCCACCGCCATGGAGCCAGAGCAGCATCCCTGGCCGGGCCGAGGTCGGCACGAAGCGCCTCGCTCGAAGCCCGCCGTCTGCGCCAGGGATCACCAGGTCCTCGACCTCGAGATCCTGCGGAGGGTCTGCGTCGAGGACGTTGGCACCCGCGTCATACGCGGCGCGTGCCGCTGAGAGCGAGACAGAGCGAAGTGGCGGGAGGTGGAGGCTCGCCTGGAAGGCCAAGAGCTCAGCCACCTGTGGATCGAGCGCCATCTCCCTCCCTTCGACAACTCGGATCCTACGTCGCAGCCTGCGCCGCTGACGACGGACGTGCCACGATCGCTCCGTGCAGATCATTGAGAGCCGCGTGGTCGAGACGTCAGGGTCAATCCGTGAGGTACCTGTCGAGGTGCAAGCCACGGACAACGGCATCGTGATGGCGCTGGGGTGGTTTGGCTCGACGCCGCTGTTCGTCGACAGGGTCACGATCTCGACCGACCTGGTGGTGGACTCGCTGCTCGAGCACGGGTGGCAGTCATGGTCGACCGTGCGCCCGTCGCGTCGCGACGACACCCGTCCAGTTCGTGCGGATGCCCCTCGGTGGTTCCGAAGCCAGATGCTCGCTGACGGCGACCACGCTGGCGAGGTGGTGGCCGCCGACACGGTGCTCGTGCATCCCCAGGGCCTGCTCGGCGCGGCCGACCCCACCAGCCATCCGCTCACGTTCGTCTGCCAACCCGACACGGGCATCATCACGGTCGAGATCCTGCTCGACGGCATCCGGCTCGAACCCGGCGAGAGGATCGAGCTCGGCGGCATCATCGTCCTCGAAGGCCCGCCTGGCGAAGCGCTGTCGTCGTGGGCGGCCATGACCGGCGCGGCATCTGGCGCCAGGATCGCGGCGCCAGTTCCTCTCGGCTGGTGCAGCTGGTACCACTACTTCACATCGGTGACCGATGACATCGTGCTGTCGAACCTTGCGCACGCAGCGCGGCACAACCTCGAGGTGCTCCAGATAGATGATGGGTGGCAGCGATCGATCGGCGAGTGGACGTCGACGTCGAGCTCATTCGGCCGACCGATCGCCGACGTCGCCGGAGCCATCGTCGATCGTGGCCTCACCGCTGGTATCTGGACGGCTCCGTTCCTGGCGATCGATGGGGGGCCGATCGCGAGCGGCCACCCAGAGTGGCTTGTCCGAAACCCTGACGGTCGCCCCCGCACTGCCCTCTTCCACCAACTGTGGGGAGGGCGCGTCTTCGCTCTCGATCTCAGTCGAAACGATGTCCTCGATCATCTCGAGTCACAGTTCATCTGGCTCAAAGGTGCTGGCTTCGGCTACTTCAAGATCGACTTCCTCCACGCCGGGTCCGTCCCGGGCACCCGCCAGGGCAGTGGGTCGATGACTCGGGTGCAGGCAATGCAGGCGGGACTCGCAGCCATCCGACGCGCCATCGGACCGGAGTCCTTCCTCTTGGGCTGCGGCGCGCCGCTGGGCCCAAGCCTCGGTGCCGTGGATGCCATGCGGGTGTCAGAGGACGTGGCGCCCCATTGGGAGCCCAGGGAGCACTTCGCTGGGTGGCCCGAATCCACTGTCGCCGCGGCCAACTCGGTCGAGCAGACCCTTCGTCGCTCGTTCCTGCATCGACGATGGTTCGCCAACGATCCAGACTGCGCCCTGTTGCGTTCACGAAACACCGAGCTCACCTCGACCGAGCGGCGAACAGTCGCCGACACGGTCCTCGGCACCGGCGGCTTCACCATGGTCTCTGACGACCTGTCGCTCTACGGCCCAGATGAATGGGAGGTCGTAGAGGCGATGGGAGCGTCACGTCAGGACGTCGACGGCCCTCTCGAGATTGCCGATCCACTGGCGCACAGTGAGCTGATCGTCACGGGACGCACACATCGCCTCGAGGTGGACCTCACCTCAAGGACATCGGCGCTCTCGATGCTCGAACAGCCAGCGCCATGACCGACCCAGGTGCTGGATCGCTGCCGGGCATGCTCGAGGCAGCAGCCGCGGAGAGGGGGAGTTCGGTCGCGCTCATCCACAACGAGACGGAGACGACGTTCACCGAATTGCTCGGTCGTGCCCGCCAGCTAGCAACACTCTGTGGCGAGGCCACCCGGGAGGAGGAGTCGATCGCCGTCATCGGGGACAACCATGTCGACTGGGTCGCGAGCTACTACGGCATCCCGGCGTCGGGCAGGCGACTCTGCTTCTTGAACCATCGGCTCGCGCCGGCCGAGCTCGAAGTGCAGCTTGAGCGAGCACGGGTAGGCCTCGTCATCGGCTCGGCCAGCGAGCTTCGACGGCTGCCAGCCTCACGTGCGCAGCTCACGTTTGGCGAGCCCCTCGGCTTCTCGACGATGCCGCTCTCCGAGGCCGCTGAGATCGACGGCGCGTGGCTGCTGTTCACCTCCGGGACCACGGGTCGACCGAAAGGCGCCCTGCTCTCGTCCGCCACGGTCTTGGCCGCCTGCGCGTCTTCCAACGACGCCCGGCCGATCGGTGCCGATGAGGTCTTCGCCTTTCCTTTCCCGCTCTGCCACGTGGCTGGCTACAACGTGGTGCGCCATCACGTCGAAGGCCGGCCTGTGGTGCTCCTCGATCGGTTCGACGCTCTCGAGCTCATCGCTGCCATCGAGCGCCACCAGGTGACCTCGGTCAGCCTTGCCTCGACCATGCTCACCGGCTTCCTCGATGCAATCGATCAGACCAGCTCGCTCGACGCTGTGCGATCGTTGCGCACGATCGCCTACGGCGCAGCCCCCATGCCGGCAGCGCTCCTCCGCCGGACGGATGCCACCTTGGAGGTCGACCTCACCCAGGGCTACGGCATGACGGAGCTCTCAGGCAACGCCGTCTTCCTCGACGCAGCCGACCATCGACGGGGGCTCGACAAGGATCCGAGCGTCTTGACCGCC
The DNA here is from genome assembly GCA_903893955.1 of uncultured Actinomycetes bacterium. Lineage (GTDB taxonomy): Bacteria > Actinomycetota > Acidimicrobiia > Acidimicrobiales > RAAP-2 > CAIUMH01. Next base: position 4,655 of record CAITOG010000304.1, on the reverse strand, counting down.
GCTGGGCGTCCCGGACCGGGCGTGGCGATCAGGGTCGTGTCGAGCGATGACGGTAGCGAGGTCGATCCGGGCGCGGTCGGTGAGGTCACGGTGTCAGGGCCGCAAGTGATGCTCGGCTACCTGGATGACGAAGCGGCAACGGCGTCGACCATCGTTGACGGCTGGCTGCGCACCGGCGATCTCGGGCGCATCCGCAGCGATGGCCTCCTCGAGATCGTCGACCGGCTCAAGGACATGATCATCACCGGAGGCGAGAACGTCGCGTCCCTCGAAGTCGAAGATGCGATCGGCTCGTGCTGCCCAGAGCTCGCCATGCTCGCCGTCGTCGGCGTCCCCGACGAGCGGTGGGGCCAGAACGTGTGCTGCTGCGCCACGCTCGCCCCGGGCGGGTCGATGCACCTCGACGAATTGGCACGACGGCTCAACGGGCAGCTCGCTAGCTACAAGATCCCTCGCCACCTGGTCATCATGGATGAGCTCCCGCTGACCGCCTCTGGCAAGGTCGCCAAGGGGGAACTGCGCCAGCTGCTCGCTGACTCGCCGTCACTTCTCGGTCCAAGGCGGGGATCGACGCCCCCTACGTGACCCTGGCCAAAAGGAAACCGTCGTAGCCCTTCGACCCCAGCGTCTGGATCGCAGTTGCGCTGAGCCGATCGTCGGAGGTGATCAAATCCATCATTGCTCGGGTCCCGATGATCTGAGGATTGGTGCTCTCCTCCTCCGCGACCTTCCCGTCGCGAACCACGTTGTCAACGTAGATGACGGTGCCAGGGTGCGAGAGCGCCACCGCTCGATCCAGGTAGGTCGGATTGGACTCCTTGTCGGCATCAATGAAGACGAAGTCGAACGGCGGGGCTTCCTCGGCGAGCAAGGCGTCGAGCGATGCGACCGCTGGCCCCACTCGAATCTCGACCTGCTGGCCGATCCCGGCGTGCTCGAAGTTGGCCATCGCTACCTCGGCATGACGCTGATCGAGCTCGAGGGTGACCACTCGACCGTCCGGTCCCGCCCCTCGGACCAGGTAGATCGTCGAGACTCCTGCCAAGGTCCCGATCTCGAGGATGCGCGTCGCCCCGCTCATCGCCACGAGCAGCTCGAGGAGCCGGCCGTGAGGCGAGGACACCTCGATCGCCGGCATCCCAGCCACCGCGCCGCCAGATGAGGCCGCCTGTGCGTCCGGATCGTCGGTCCCAAGCACTTCGACCAGATATCGATCCACCGCTGCGCCAACGTGTCGCAGATCCTCGCTCATGGTGCCCCCTGTCTTCGTCCCGCGCCGAAGCGCCAACGGACGGTACCGTAGCGCTACCGGGATGACCGATCCTGACGTGCCAGAGGAGACCGATGGCCCAGACGACGAGCACCGCTGAAGCGAGCACCTCCCCGGCACACGCTGGTGGCGTGCTTGTCGGGTTGATCCTGGTCGCGACGGTCGCCAACCTGAACCTCGCCGTCGCCAACGTCGCTCTTCCCGACATCGGCGTCCACTTCCAGACCTCCCAGACACAGCTTGACGTCCTCTCGGTGGCCTTCTCGCTCGGTCTGGCGGGCACAGTGCTCTATCTCGGTGCTATCGGCGACCGATTCGGACGAAAGGGCATGCTCCTGCTCGGCACGACCCTCGCCATCCCAACCTCGATCGCTGCCGCGTGGGCGCCAAACATCACCTTCCTCATCGGAGCGCGAGTCCTCGGAGGCGTCGCCGCCGGCATGGCCTTCCCGACCACCCTGGCGCTGATCACCGCGCTGTGGTCTGGGCCGGCCCGGGTCAAGTCGATCGCCGCGTGGTCGGCGGTCGGTGGCTCGATGGCTGCGCTGGGACCCTTGCTCTCCGGGCTTGTCCTCAGCAGGTTCTGGTGGGGCTCATGCTTCCTGATCACGGTGCCACTCGCATTCGTGGCGCTGTTCTTGGCCGCCCGATTCGTCCCGGCCCACATCAACGAGACCACGGACTCCGTCGACCACCTCGGCGGCATCTTCTCTGTGATCGGCATCATCGCCTTGGTGATGGCGATCAACTTCGTGTCGAGCCCTGGCGACATGAAGAAGGCAGAGCTCTACGCCATCATCGCAGTGGTCGGCCTGGTCGCGTTCTTCATCCGTCAACGCTTCGCCAAGAACCCGCTGTTCGACTTGAACGTCGCGAGCCGGAGGATCTTCTGGGTGGCGGCGTGCGCCGGGATGGTCGTCTTCGGTGCGCTGATGGGCGCGATCTTCATCGGGATGCAGTACCTCCAGAACGTGCTCGGCTACTCGACCGTCAAGGCGGGGGCCTCGGTCCTCCCGGCTGCGGTCTTCATGATGATCGCAGCCCCAATCTCGGCACGGCTTATCGAGCGTTTCGGTTCGAGGATCACACTGCTGATCGGCTACACGTTCTGCTTCTTGTCGTTCCTCTCCATGCTCCTCTTGTTCACCGAGACCTCCGGTTACATCGACATCGGCATCGCCTTCAGCCTTGCTGGTGCTGGTGTGGGCATCGCCGGGACCCCGGCTTCCCACTCACTCACCGGCTCGGTGCCCGTCGATCGAGCCGGGATGGCATCGGGCACCGCAGACCTCCAGCGCGACCTCGGTGGCGCGATCATGCAGTCGATCCTCGGCGCGCTGCTCACCGCCGGCTATGCGGCCTCAGTGGCCAAGCAGATCGCGCCGCACTCGAGCGACGTCTCCACCTCGATCCAGAATGAGCTCGAGAAGTCCTACTCCAGTGCGGCGGCGGTCGCGAAGCAGAACCCAGCACACGCCCAGGCCATCATCGCTGGCGCCAAGTCGTCGTTCCTCGCAGGTGCCAACTGGGCCTACGCCGCAGGCTGCATCGCCATCGCGGTCGGTGCGCTCATCGTGGGGATCTGGTTCCCCCGCCGACAAGCCGAGATCGATCTGGTCGCCTCGTACGAGGCTGAGGACGCACACGCCGCCTAGACCTCGACGGGGAGTGCCTCTCGAGGAGCTTGCGGAGCGTCAGGCTCCACACTGAGTCGAGGGAGCGCCCGATCCAGCCACTTCGGGAACCACCAGTTCGAGCGACCGAGCATCACCATCACTGAGGGCACGATGGCCATGCGGATCACGACCGCATCGACCAAGATGCCGCCGGCGAGCCCCAAGCCGAACTCCTTGATGACCTGCACGCCGCCGAACATGAACGACCCGAAGACCAGGATCATGATGAGCGCGGCAGCGGTGATCGTCTTGCCGGTCGCAGCGAGCCCATTGCGGACTGCGAGGCGGTTGTCGCCGGTCTTGAGCCATTCCTCATGGATCCTCGTGACCAAGAAGACTTCGTAGTCCATAGAGAGCCCGAAGAGGATGGCGAACATCATCACGGGCAGGAACGCTTCGATGGGACCGGGTCGAGTGACGTCGAAGAAGGAGCCGAAGACGCCGTGCTGGAACACCGCCGTCAAGATGCCGAACGCGGCGGCGATGGAGAGCAGGTTCATCACCGCAGCCGTCAGCGGCACCACCAGCGACCTGAACACGATGGCAAGCAGGATGAAGGACAGCAGCACCACCAGGCCGATGAAGAGCGGCAGCTTCTGACCCAAGACGTGGGCGAAGTCGACGAAGATCGCTGTGATCCCACCGACCAGCACCACCGCGCCGGTCCCCTTGGTCGCCGCTGGCAAGGTGCTCGATCGGAGGTGGTTGATCAGATCCGTGGTGCCGACGGCCTGTGGCGACGTGGTGGGATACACGAGCGCGATGGAGACTGTGCTGCCATCCTTGGCCGCGATCGGTGGCGCAGCGACCACTTCAGCCACCCCAGGCTGTGTCTTGACCTTGGTGACCGCCTTGTCGACGGCAGCGAGCTGCTCTTGGGTGTGCGTGACCGCAACGAGCTGCAACGGCCCGTTGAAGCCGGGCCCGAAGCCTGCCGTCAGCATGTCGTAGGCCTGTCGTGTCGTCGTCGAGGTGGGATCGTTGCCCTGATCTGACGTGCCCAGGCGCATCGAGAAGAACGGCAGCGCCAGCCCGACGACGATCAGCAACGCGACGACGGTCGGGAGCACAGGACGTCGCTGCATGAAGTCAGCCCATCGACCCCAGAAGGTCGTCGAGCCTGCGCCCACGATCCGAGGTCCGTCGGCCGCCAGCGATTTGCGCTGCTTTCGGCTCATCACACGAGGGCCGATGAAGCCGAGCAGCGCAGGGAGCAGCGTCAGCGCCGCCACCATCGTCAGCGCCACACCGAGCGATGCTGCGATCGCCATGCCGTAGAGGAAGCTCACCCCGAGTGCGAACATCCCGAGCAGGGCGATGCACACGATCGTGCCGGCGAACAAGACGGCCCGCCCGGAGGTGTTCACCGCCTCGACGATCGACGATTCGGTGTCCTTCCCTGCCAGCAGCCCCTGGCGATGTCGCGTGACGATGAACAGGGCGTAGTCGACACCGACACCCAGCCCGATGAGCATCACCAGCTCGGTCGAGAAACTCGGCATCTTGAGGACGTTCGACAGCAGGCCGATCAAGCCGATCGCGGTGCCCAGCGATGCCAAGGCAGAGAAAATCGGCAAGGCCATGGCCCAGATCGAGCCGAAAACCAAGAGCAGCACCACGCCGGCCAAGATCACACCTGGCAGCGTCCCGCCCACCGAGGGCTTGTTTGCCTGCTCGGCGACCTGTCCTGACACTGCGATCTTGAGATC
>CAITOG010000303.1 GCA_903893955.1 uncultured Actinomycetes bacterium | reverse complement strand
TAGTCGATGACACCAAGCAGCTCCGCCACGTCGAGGACGACCGGCTCCTCGCCCAGCTTGGCGTCTGCCCCTCGGACAGCAGCGAGCGCCAGTGCCGTTGACTCTCCCGGCTCGTCTCCAATTGGAGCGCCCACCAGGTCAGCCGACCCACGCGAGCACGATGAGCGCTGCGACGAACGGCGCGAGGAGGCAGCTAGCGCCGACGACGAACCAGCGCAGACGTTCATGGGCTGCCGCCGATTGGGCTTGCCGACGCTCCCGACGGCTCGGCGTGCCGTGGTGGACCAAGCTGGCGCCGCTCGGCGTCGCCACCGTGACAACCTGCTCCGCGTGCTTCTTGCGTGTGGACCTGAGTGCCATCTAGTGATTAAGCGTACAGAGTCCGGCGAGCAAGGTGATCGATGACCGCAGCCGGCACCATGGCGGCGATGTCATCCCCCCGCCGCACGGCGGCTCGCACAGCCGACGAAGAAATGTCGAGATCATCGCTCTCGAGTGCCACCGCCCGCCATCCTCCCGGCAGCCGCAAGGGACTACCGGGCCTCGAGAGGACGGCGACTCGAGCTCGCTGCTTGAGCTCCGCTGCCCGTTCCCAAGAATCGAGCGTCAAGGACAAGTCGGCGCCGACGATGATCCACGGATCCACCACCCCCTGCGCATTCTCGAGTGCCTCGATCGTCTCGATCGTGTAGCTCGGTCCGCCACGGACGACCTCGAGGTCACACGCTTCGACCCCGTCGATCTCCACGACCGATGCGGCCACCATCGCGAGTCGATCGGCCGCTGGCGAGATGGTTCGCTCGGGGGACTTCTGCCAGGGATCGTTTGCCACGACGAGCAGCACCCGATCGAGTCCGAGGTCCTGGCGAGCTCGGCTGGCCGCTGCCAGGTGACCGAGATGGATCGGGTCGAACGTGCCTCCGAAGATGCCGACGCTGCCGTGCATCGTCCTCAGCGACCCGCCAGCGCTGCGACCACGGGCGCGAATGCCTCGATCTCTCCCTCATGGATGACGATGTAGCTGAAGCCCCAGCGCTCTCGCCGCTCCTCGAGCTGCTCGCAGATCGAGGACACCGTGCCAGCGACCCCGACCGGCGACTTCTTGATGTGCTCCAAAGGCAAACCGAAGAGCTCCGAGAACTGCTCGTAGAGGGGCTCGACATCTTCGGTGACGGCGGTGAAGATTGTCCATGCCTGGATCTCAGGCGAGTCGCTGCGACCAGCGGCTCCCTCGTGGACCCACGTGAGACGTTCGTCGTAGCGCTCTGGCGTGGCCAGCTGCGCGACCTCAGGGCCGATGGCACCTGCGCGAAGCGAGGGCACCACGCTCACGATGGCGGCCCGCTCCCCCGCGAGCCGAAGCACCCGCTTCGAGCCGCCTCCGAGCATCAGCTTCGGACCGCCTGGGGTGTGCGGCATGGGGCTCATCACCGCCCCCTCCACGTCATAGTGCGCACCATGGTGGGTCGCTGTGCCGGCAAGGAACATCTGGCTCAAGATGTCGACGGACTCGATAAGTCGGTCGACTCGCACCCCCGGCTCGTCATAGGGGATCCCAGATGCTTCGTAGTCGGTCCGCATCCAGCCAGCCCCGATACCGAACTCGAAGCGGCCCTCGCTCATCAGGTCGAGTGTGGCCAGCTCCTTGGCCAGCACCACCGGATGCCGGTAGTCGTTGTCGAGGACGAGGCTGCCGACATTGAGCGTGCTCGTGGCCTCGGCAGCGACGGTGAGTGCGACGAGAGGACCGAACTGGTCGTCGAAGTGGTCCGGGACATAGAGGGTCGAGTAGCCGAGGTCTTCGAGCTTGCACGCCAGCTCGCGCCACGCTGCGCCGGAATCGGCTTTGGAGAGCTGTACAGCGAAGCGAAAGGGAGCCATCCCTCGAGCCTAGGGGCCCGACCCTGCGTGCCGGGGGTCCGCCAGGCCGTAGCATCGTGGGCCGTGAGTACTTCCGCTGCCTCCACCACCTGGCAACCAGGGTCCTGGCGCGCCCGGTCAGCGGCGCAGCAGCCGACGTGGCCCGATGCCGACGAGCTGGCGAGCGTCGAAGCGCAGCTGTCGAGCCTCCCGCCGCTCGTGTTCGCCGGCGAGGCTCGACGTCTCACCACGTCGCTCGCGGACGTCGCGCACGGGAAGGCCTTTCTCCTCCAGGCAGGCGATTGCGCGGAGTCCTTCCACGACGGCAGCGCCGACCAGATCAGGGACAAGCTGCGAGTCATCTTGCAGATGGCGGTCGCGCTCACCTACGCCAGCGGAGTCCCCGTGGTGAAGGTCGGGCGCATCGCAGGACAATTCGCCAAGCCTCGCTCGAGCCCGAGTGAGGAGCGTGATGGCGTCACCCTCGACTCGTTCCGAGGCCACATCGTCAATTCAGAGGAGTTCGAGCCAGACGCACGCGTCCCGCAGCCTGCTCGGCTCGTCGAGGCTTACCACCAATCAGTGGCGACTTTGAACCTTCTGCGAGCCTTCACGAAGGGTGGCTTCGCCGACCTCTCGCAGGTCCACGCGTGGAACCAGCAGTTCGTCGCCACTTCCGCCGAGGGCCAGCGCTACGAGGCGGTCGCCGGCGAGATCGAGCGTGCGCTCCACTTCATGGCGGCGTGCGGGATCGACCTGGGCGCCGAGTCATCGCTCCACGAGGTCGACTTCTACACGAGCCATGAGGCGCTGATCCTCCCCTACGAGGAGGCGCTCACCCGGGTCGACTCGATCACCGGCGACTACTACGACTGCTCCGCGCACATGCTCTGGATCGGCGACCGGACCCGCCAGATCGATGGCGCCCACGTCGAGTTCCTCGCCGGGGTCCGCAACCCGCTCGGCCTCAAGGTCGGACCGTCAGCCACCCCTGACGAGATCGTCGCGCTCTGTGACCGTCTCGATCCCTCGATGACGCCAGGGCGGCTCACCTTGATCACCCGCTTCGGCGCCGGCAAGGTAGCCGGTCACCTGCCTGATCTCATCGATGCCGTCGGCTCATCCGGCCACCCCGTGATCTGGGCGTGTGATCCGATGCATGGCAACACCTTCACATCATCGACCGGGCACAAAACCAGGCGCTTCGACGACATCGTCGCCGAGCTCGCCGAGTTCTTCGCCGTCCACCGTGCCAAGGGGACCTGGCCAGGGGGCGTGCACATCGAGCTCACCGGCGACGACGTCACTGAATGCTTGGGCGGAGCGGAGAGCATCGTGGAGGACCACCTGGCGGATAACTACACCACCATCTGCGACCCCAGGCTCAACGCTCGCCAGTCGCTCGACTTGGCCTTCCTGGTGGCCGAGCTGCTCCGGTCCTAGTTCGGCGTTCGACCTTCAGTCGGCGAGAGCGTCGTTGTAGCGCCGAAGCAGCCATCTCCCGTCGGCCACCTCCCACTCGGTGAGCGATGCATGCGCGGTTCGGAGCCGCAACCTCGGATGGAGCCCCCCCGGAGCCGAGCCGAGCAGCTTGGTGATGATCGACGCCTCGATGACACCCGCATGGGTACCGACCACGACGACCTCGCCCTGGTGACGACCGACGAGGGCGTCGAGTCCCAGCGAGACCCGATCCACGAAGCTCAACCAGCTCTCCCCGCCCGGCGACAGCGGGAGCGAGGGATCGATGTCCCAGTCTGGAGCGTCGAAGCGAGCGACATAGTCCTCCCACACCAGGCCATCGGCCTCGCCGGGGTGCAGCTCGCACAGCTCACAGTCGAGCTCCATCGTGCTCGGGTCGACGCCGAGGCCAGCGCACAAAATGGTGGCCGTCTCGATTGCCCTCGGCAGCACCGAGGCGACCACGGCGTCGACATCAGCCAGCTCCCCGGTGCGGTGGAGCCGACCGGCCATCGCGGTGACCTGCGATCGCCCGAGATCCGATAAGCCGGTGCATCCCTCGGTCCCACCGATCACACCTGACACGTTCACTTCACCTTGCCCGTGGCGGACCAGCACCAGCCGAGTCGCACCCTCAGGCGGGCTCGACAAGGTCCGAAGACCCTCTGGCGGCAGCGAGCCGCTCACGCCAGCTCTCCGACAAACTGCTCGAGCTGGCGCAGCGTCCTGACCTCGACCACCCGATCGCAGTGCACTGCGTATTCCCCCACGATCGAGTCACCCGACCCCCAGTAGGAGGAAGGCTCGGGGTTGAGCCAGTAGACGTGGCGAGCCCGAGCCTGGAGATCGGCGATCACCCAGGACTCAGAGGCGTGGTAGTTGTTTCGGGCGTCTCCGAGAATCAGCACGCTGGTCCGAGAGTTGATCTCCTCTGCGAACCGGCCGTGGAACTCGCTGAAGGCGTGACCGTAGTCGGAGTGACCGTCGACCCACACCACGTTGGCCTCGGTGTTGATCCGGTGGACAGCATCGGCCGGATCGTCGGCTGTCTCGAACAGTCGGGTGACCTCGTCGATGCCGTCGATGAAGACGAAGGCTCGAACCTTGGAGAACTGCGAGGCGATGGCGTAGACGAGGTGCAACGTGAAGCGGGCGAACGATGCCACTGACCCTGAGACGTCGGCGATGACCACGATCTCCGGCTTGGCCGGCCTCGGGTGGCGGTAGCGCGGATCGATCGGGACGCCGCCTGTTGACAGCGACCGCCTGACTGTCTGGCGGAAGTCGAGGGGTCCCTTGCGGCCATGACGGCGCTTCCTCGTCAGGCGAACGGCCAGCTTGCGACTCAGTGGGTGCAACGCTCGCTCGAGGGCGTTGAGCTCATCCCGGGTGGCGTGCATGACATCAATATCCTCTGGCAAAGGCTTGCGCACGGAGCGCGCCAGAGCCTCGGCTCCTCGGTCCTCGACAAGGCGACGACGGATCTCCGCCTCAACCGCTCGTTTCATTCCCTCCATCCGGACCCCGAGCTCGTCACGCCACAGTCGTTCGTCGAGGCTCCCAGGCTTCGAGCCAGACTGCGCTGCCCGCTCCTCCATCAGGCGCTCAACCACTCCTTCGAGGTCAAGGTTCCGCAACGTCCGGTAGAGGTAGTAGGTGCCGCCGACCGGCCGTCCTGGCTCCATGCCGGCGAAGCGGCTCACTGCCTCCTTGGCGACCGTGCCGCGCAGCGCTGCGTCGTTGTCTCGCATCGCAGCCTCAAGCATGTTGGCGAGCTGCTCAGCCGACATCGAGCCGCCCTGCCCCCCGGCCCCGCCGGCACGTCCTGAACCGCGCAATGACGCAGCGCGCCCCTCGCCCTCAGCCTCGTCGTCGTCGTCACCCGGTTCGGTGTCGTCGCCGTCGAGCTCGTCACCGCTGCCCCGGCGATCTGCGAAGTAGACCTCGAAGGCAGTCTCGAAGGCACCGGTGTGGTCCTCGGACTTGATCAGGGTTGCACGGAGCGCCGACTTGAAGGTGCGCCGATCGAGCAAGTCGATCTCGCCGATCGCCTCGGCGGCGTCGACGTGCTCGGTCATCGACACCGGGATGCCTGCCCGGCGGAGCTCGCCGATGAAGTCGTTGAGGACGCCGAGCACAGCCAGCCGCTCCCTAGGTGCCGGGCTTGGTGCCGAGCAGCTGCGCTCTGGCCCGCTCGATGTCCGACTGGTACTTGAGCAGGATGTGGAGCGTGGCCGCGGCGTCCTGCTCGTCGATGGTCTCCTTGCCGAGCACCACCAGCGTGCGAGCCCAGTCGATGGTCTCTGAGACGGACGGGGCCTTGCGCAGCTCCATCGATCGGATCGAGCGAACGATGCGGGCCACCTGATCAGCGAGCTCACCTGAGATCCCCGGGACGCGTCGCTCAACGATCAGGCGCTCACGATCGACCTCTGGGTAGCCGACGTGGAGGAACAAGCAGCGACGCTTGAGCGCCTCGGAGAGCTCTCGGGTGTTGTTCGACGTCAAGAACACCAGCGGGATCTGCTTCGCCTTCACGGTGCCGAGCTCGGGGATGGAGACCTGATACTCAGAGAGGATCTCAAGCATCAGCGCCTCGGTCTCGAGCTCCACGCGGTCGACCTCGTCGATCAGCAGTACCACCGGGTCCTCGGCTCGGATCGCCTCGAGCAGTGGTCGGGTCAACAAGAAGTCCTCGTCGAAGATGTCCTCCTCGACCTCGTCCCAGCCCTTCGCATCGCCTGCGGCCTGACCTGCCTGGATGCGAAGGAGCTGCTTGCGGTAGTTCCACTCGTAGAGGGCCTTCGACTCATCGAGGCCCTCGTAGCACTGCAGTCGGATCAGACGAGCGCCAGTGAGCTCCGCCACCGACTTCGCCAGCTGGGTCTTGCCCGTCCCTGCGGGTCCCTCGACCAAGATCGGCTTTGACAGCCGATCAGCCAAGAAGACGGTGGCGGCGATGGAATCATCCGAGAGGTAATCGACCTCATCCAGACGCCGGGCGACCTCGTCTGGGCTCTCGAAGCGAACCGTCTTCTCCTCGTTCGTCACGTCCGGACCTGTCCCTCTCCTCGGATCACCCAGCGGGTGCTTGTCAGCGCCTCGAGGCCCATGGGCCCTCTGGCATGGATCTTCTGCGTCGAGATGCCGACCTCGGCACCGAGTCCGAGCTCCGCACCGTCGACGAACCTGGTGGACGCGTTCACAACGACGGCGGCCGAGTCGATCTCCGCCACGAATCGATCAGCCGCCTCGAGACGAGTCGTGATGATGGCCTCGCTGTGGCCTGAACTGTGGCGCTGGATGTGATCGACGGCGCCGGCGAGGTCGTCGACGACGCACACCGAGGCGATGAGGTCGAGGAACTCTGTCGAGAAATCCTCTTCGCTGGCCTGCTCGAGCGACGACGAGAGAGCACAGGCGCGAGCATCGCCAAGTAAGCGCACCTCGGGCATCTGGTCAGAGAGTCGAGCCAGCACCTCCTGGGCCACGTCGACGTGGAGCACGAGGGACTCCATGGCGTTGCACACGCCTGGCCGCTGGGTCTTCGCGTTCTTGATGATGGCGACCGCCATGTCGAGATCTGCGGACGCGTCGACGTAGACATGGCAGTTTCCGTCGCCGTCGAGGACATAGGGCACCGTGGCGTTGGCTCGCATCGAGGCGATGAGCGAGGGGCC
>CAITOG010000302.1 GCA_903893955.1 uncultured Actinomycetes bacterium | reverse complement strand
CTCTAGGTCACTAATGTGGCGCACCCCCCGAGAGTCAATCTCGTTCATTCGGCCATCCCTGATCAAAGATGCAGGTCAAAGCTAAGAACATATGTTCGGAAGAGGGCGGACTTCGATGGGGGTCGAACGACCAATCGAGCGTGGACCACCAACATTCTGCGTCGCTAAGTCCTGAATCCATGGGAAGCAACTCAAGATGGCGAGATATCGAAATGCAAATTCACGGGTCTCCTTTGCTAATGGAAGAGGTATTCAGTGGTCAATCTCTCTGGGTTTCCAAATATCGAATGCTATTAGGTCCAATAACGCCAATGAAGGTGCTCTCGTGCGGATGCCTCCGACTTGGTCGAGCACCTGGGCGTCCTGCCCAGACCGCCACCGTTATGGCGATCTGGGCTGTTCGGCAGATCCTTGAGGCGATGAGCTGCCATTTGGCGCTTGTCATGACGCAGCAGGTGGCCATCTGGGCCTGCAGGCGACAGCGTTCGTTCTCTCTCGGGCGCACGAGGCTCAGTGGTGACCCCCTTCGACGTCGGCGATGCGACGCGCAGGTTGCCATTCTGGCGGGCTGCCATGGAGGAGCCAGCTGACGGAGCGAAACATGGCGTCGAGCTGCCAACTGATGAAATTTCAATTCGGAATCTGCTTCTGACCTGCGAGAACAGGCCACAGATTCTTTCTGGAACCGATCGATATGCACCTGGATCGCATGACGGCAGCGCCGCCTTGACGGGCTGATAGGCCTCCATAGACGCCTCTCGTGAGAGCCTCAATGGGAGGTTGAAGGTCAGGGTTGTCGAGCGTGCTCACGGCGCACAATGGAGCGCGTCACATCCGACGTTCGGAGGCTGACGGAGTTGCTTCGGTACGCTTCAACCATGTGCGACACCTTCGCCAAGGTCCTCGATGACGGCGTGCTCTTCGCCAAGAACTCGGATCGAGATGCCAACGAGTCCCAGATCCTCGAGTGGCATCCCGCTGCGACCCACGAGCCGAACGCCAGGCTCGCCTGCACCTGGATCGAGATACCCCAAGTGGCTTCGACGATGCCGGTGCTGATCTCTCGACCCTGGTGGATGTGGGGAGCGGAGATGGGAGCGAACGCGGCTGGCGTGGTGATCGGCAACGAGGCGGTCTTCACTCGGGGCCACGAGTCGGAGCCCGGTCTGCTGGGTATGGACCTCCTTCGGCTCGCACTTGAGCGCGCATCGACCGCAGAGGAGGCGACGCAGGTCATCGTCGAGCACTTGGAGCGCTACGGCCAGGGCGGATCGTGCAGCGTCGAGCGCCCCGCGTTCAGCTACGACAACAGCTTCCTGATCGCTGATCCGAGCATGGTCATCGTGCTCGAGACTGCGGGGAGGGCCTGGGCGACCGAGCGAGTGACGCATGGGAGCCGGGCGATCTCGAACGGTCTCACGATCGAGCCGTTCGCTCGGGCGCACGCCAAGAGGATCCGTTCAGCGATGTCAGGGTGTGTGACCCGTCGGCGTTCGACCGAGGCTGGGCTCTCTGGCGCTACCTCGGTGGCCGACCTGTTCAAGGTCCTCCGCACGCATGCCGACGGCCTGCTGCCGTCGTGGTCGCCAGTCAACGGTGGCCTGAACGCTCCGTGTGTGCACTCCGGCGGGCTCCTGGCGTCGAGCCAGACGACAGCATCCCTGGCGAGCGACCTGCGCGCAGGGGGGCTCCACTGGGCGACAGGAACCGCTGCGCCATGCACATCGATCTTCAAGCCATTTCGAATCGACGAACCAGTCGATCTCGGTGCAGCGCCGACGAACGTCGACGACCCGACATCGCTGTGGTGGCGGCACGAGCCGCTCCATCGGGCTGTGGTCGGCGACCCGGGGCGTTGGCTGGGTTCGCTGCAGGCCGAGGTCGAGGAACTCGAGCGCTCGTGGATCCCCTCGACACCGTCATCAGCGCACGCTCTTGTCGCCGCACAGGAGCTCGAGGAGCGATGGGCGAAGAAGGTTGGCGAGCCACGCGACCTCCGCCCGTGGTTCGCCCGGTCGCGAGCCCGCCGAGAGGCCGAGGCGGCAGGGCTCGTCACCATCGGCGGGGCGTGAACAGCTTGGCCGACCAGCCATGAGCGAGAGGACGATCTCCCCGAGTCGAGCGCGTCCTACGCTGGCGCCATGATCTCCTCGGTCGCGCCCGTCATCGTGGCGTCGACTTCCCAGACGGTGACGCAGGGCTCGCTACTCCTTGCACTCCCGGTTGCGGTTGTGGCCGGGCTGGTCTCGTTCCTCTCGCCGTGCGTGCTTCCGTTGGTGCCTGGCTACCTCTCCTATCTGAGCGGGACGGCGGGAGCGACAGCTGTCGACGGAGGCCAGCGGCGCCTCGGGCGGGCTGTCATCGGTTCCTTGGCGTTCGTCGCAGGTTTCACGGTGGTGTTCGTCGCGCTTGGCGGCTTCTTCGGAGGCCTCGGGGCCTTCTTCCGCTCCTATGAGCGAGAGCTGAGCATCGCCTTCGGTTCGATCACCGTGGTGCTCGGCCTCTTCTTCGCCGGACTGCTGCCCGGGGCGAGCCTCCTCAACCGAGAGGTCCGAGTTCACTGGTTGCCTCGAGCCTCGTTGGTCGGCGCCGGTCTCCTCGGGCTGCTCTTCGGTCTCGGATGGACGCCCTGCATCGGACCGACGCTGGCGGCCATCCTCGGGCTCGCGGCGACAGGGTCAGGCGCGTCGGTGGCTCGTGGTGCGCTGCTGGCGGTCTTCTACTGCATCGGGCTTGGGGTGCCCTTCGTCCTCTTCGCAGTCGCCACAGAGCGCTTCGGTCCCGTGGCGGCGTTCGTCCGTCGTCATGCGGTGACGCTGATGCGCTTCGGGGGTCTGTTGCTCGTCGTCATCGGGATCCTCGAAGTGACCGGGCTGTGGGGCTCGCTCGTGACCTTGCTCAAGGACCAGTTCGGCTCGGTGTCGATCCCGTTCTGACGCTCAAGTGCAGGTGAACGCGACGTCGGAGACTCGAACCTGCGCCGCATCAGGCTTGATGAGGTGACGACGGACCGTGAGTTCCACGCTGTCGCCAGCGCCGAGCGTGACCGTCGTGCGAGTCGGAAAAGCGAGTGGCGTCGCCGGTCGCTCGACGCCGACCAAGCACGAGATCTGCGCTCGCTCAGTCGCCAGCGAGGTCACCCGTGCGTGGATCTCGACCTCAGATGCGGAAAGGGGGCGGACCGAGAGGACTTGGGTGCTCACCGCGGTCGTGGAGGTGTGGTGCAGCGCATGGCGGATGATGTTGGTGAGCAGCAGGCCGATGATCAAGGCGACCGCAAGCAGCGCCCCAGCAAAGGCGATTCGCTGGAACTTCGTGTCGGAGGAGGCCACGCCGCCACGCTATCTGTGCACACGGGCGACCTGAACCTCCATTGGTGGCGCGGTGGTGGAAGGATGTCGGGATGCGAATCGCCTCGTCCTCTTCGTCCCCTCGGTCACTGAGCCGCCGCGTCGGGATCGTCGGTCTTGCAGTGGCCATCGGCACGCCACTTGGTGCGGCAATCTCGATCGCCCCGTCGACCGCAGCGGCACCCGTTGGGGGCATGGTCCGCCTCCAGGGCGCCCAGACGCTCCCCGTCGGCGCTCAGGTCGTCGGCACCGTCGTGCCGTCTTCCAAGGTCGAGGGTTCGGTCGCCCTCAAGTCGCGAGACGCTGCTGGTCTCGCGCGCTACGCCACCGAGGTGTCGACCAGGGGAAACGCTGCGTACCATCGGTACCTGAGCGTCCAAGGGTTCCGCTCCCGATTCGGACCGACGTCGCAAGCGACCGCCGCCGTCTCGAGCTTCCTCGCTGGTCATGGTCTGTCGCCGACGGTCTCGAGCAATGGCCTCCTGGTGACCTTCCGAGGAAGTGCGAGCTCGGTTGAGGCAGCATTCACGACTCGTCTCTCGACGGTTCGCCTTCGCTCAGGACACGCCGCCACGGCGACCGCAGCTCCGATCTCGGTTCCTGCTTCGCTCTCGCCGGATGTCGAAGCAGTTGTGGGGCTGAGTACAGCCCTCCATGCCTCGCCGTCGATCGTGCGGGCACATGGGGTCACGCCAGCGTCTGGGACGGGCCGCTCTGCACAGCGGGGCCACACCAGCTCGAGCACGCTCCAGCCGTCAGCTTGCAGCGATGCCACCTCGATCGCGCAGCAGTACG
>CAITOG010000301.1 GCA_903893955.1 uncultured Actinomycetes bacterium | reverse complement strand
CGTACCCAGACCAGCAGCGGGCGGTGAGCGAGATGAACGAGCTCACGCGCATCATGTTCACCGACTGGATCACGAGCCAGCTCGACGGCGACGATGAGCTGATCGCCAAGGTTGTCCCCGACTATCCGCCGACTGGCAAACGGACCCTGCAGGACAACGGCAGCTGGCTGGCCACGCTCCGTCGAGACAACGTCGAGTTGGTGCGCACCGGCTTCGACCACCTCGAGCCCTCCGGCGTCGTGGACGCCGACGGCCAGCTCCACGAGGCAGACGTCGTGGTCTACGCCACCGGCTTCAAGGCGACCAAGGTGCTCTGGCCGATGGACATTGTCGGCCGTGAGGGCCAGGTCCTCGCCGAGCGGTGGGGCGACCGGCCGGCGGCCTATCTCGGGATGACGGTGCCAGGCTTCCCGAACCTCTTCTTGATGTACGGACCAGGGACCAACCTCGCCCACGGCGGCAGCCTGATCTTCCACTCTGAGTGCCAGATGCGCTACATCCTTGGATGCCTTCGCACGCTGATCGAGGACGATCTGGTGGCGATGGAGCCCACCGAGGAGGCGTGCCGCTCATGGCACGAGCGCTCCCAGGCTGAGCTGAGCCGCCTGGTGTGGACGCAGCCGTCGATCGAGCATTCGTTCTTCAAGAATGAGGACGGCGAGGTCCACATCCTGAGCCCGTGGCGACTGGTGGACTACTGGTCGTGGACCAAGGAGCCGGATCTGGCTGACTTCGTCATGACCCACTCGACCTGAGCACATCGACGCTGCGACGTCGACGACCTCAGTCCATCGCTGGCGCGGGCGCTGCGCCAGCGCCGCTTCGCTGCGACGCGACGGTGCGGGGGAGCCAGAAGGTGGCGAGGACGGCGAGGAAGCAGATCCCTGAGGCGACCAGGAAGGCTCGATCGAACCCAGCGGTCATAGCCTCGAGCTTCGCGATCGAGGCACCGGCCGAGCTGGTCGCGCTGGCCAGGTGGTTCTTCGTGACGTTGGCGGCAAGCGTGGCGAGGACAGCCAGGCCCAGCGACCCGCCGACCTGTCGAGCGGTGTTGAGCACCCCAGAGGCGAGCCCAGCCTGGGTGTGATCGACCTGCGAGGTCGCTGACGCCGCCAGGGGGCTGAACAGCAGCCCGAGCGCGAAGGCGATGACGATCGCCGGCGGGAGGACCGCTGTCCAGTAGTTCGAGTCGTACTGCAGCTGGGCGAGCCAGAAGAAGCCGACGCACGACATCGCGGTGCCGATGAGGATCATCGGCCAGACGCCCACCTTGACCATGATCCGCGTCGTGACCTGGGCGCCGATGATGATCGCGACGGCCTGGGGAGCGAAGGCGAAACCGGTCGTGAGCGCTGAGTACCCGAGCACGTCTTGGAGGTAGAGCGTGAGGAAGTACCACATCGAGAAGAAGGCGGCCCCGACGAGGAACATGATCACGTTGGTGGCAGCGGTGGTGCGGTTCTTGAAGAAGCTGAACGGCACGAGCGGAGCGGAGGCGACCTTTGTCTCGACGAAGGCGAAGCCGGCGAGGAGCACGATGGCGGCCGCCAGCCAGCCGAGCGTGGAGGGCGCGGTCCAACCATGGGTGTCGGTGTTGACGATGGCATAGACGAGCGCCGAGAGGCCAGAGGTCACTAGGACCGCGCCTGCGACGTCGAGCTTGGACTGCGCGGTCTTGCGCTGGAGCTCGGTGAGCCACAGGGCCGCCCCGACCACCACGGCGATCCCGATCGGGATGTTGATGAAGAACACCCAGCGCCATGACAGCTCTGCGGTCAAGATCCCGCCGAGCAACGAGCCGACCGCGCCGCCGGCGCCGCCAACCGCACCCCAGGCGCCGAGCGCCTTGGCCAAGCGAGGACCCTGGAACGTGGTGACGATGATCGTCAGCGTCGCGGGCGACAGCAGCGCCCCGCCGAGACCCTGTGCGACCCTCGCCCCGGTGAGCATGCCCGACGTGGTCGCCAGACCGCCGACCAGGCTGGCCACCGAGAAGAGGATCGCGCCGAGGATGAAGACCCTGCGCCGTCCGAAGAGGTCGGCCGCACGGCCGCCGAGCAGCAGGAAGCCGGCGAAGGCGAGGACGTAGGCGTTGACGACCCACTGGAGGCCCGTCGGCGAGTAGCCGAGCGACCGTCCGATCGAGGGGAGGGCCACGTTGACCACCGAGACGTCCAGGATCACCATGAACTGCGCCACGCAGGCCAGCGCCAGGATGATGCCGTCGTGGCCCTTGCGCGCCGGTGGCGCTGGCGTCTCGTGAGCCTCGCTCATCACGTCACCCTAGGGGGCACCGACGTGCGCTCAGGCGAGGCGGTCGAGGACGGCGTTGGCCTCGCCGATCACCCGAGCGATGAGCTCGGCCACGCTGGGCAGCTCATCGATGACGCCGGTGACCTGGCCGGTCGGCAGGACGCCGACGTCGGTGCGACCATCGACGAGCGCCGCCTTGGTCATCACCGGTGCGTTGGCAGCCATCACGACCTGTGGCCAGGTGAGCTCGTTGCCCTGCTTCATCGCTCGGCCCTCCTTGAGCAGCGAGCGAAGGGACGAGCCGGTCTCCTTGCGGAAGGTGTGGGCGCTGGCGAGCGAGCGAGGAAGGTTGGCGAGCCAGCTCGACTTCTCGAGGTGGTCGACGAGCTCTGTCTTGATGACGCGCTGTGGCGCGCCGTCGATGCGGGTGGAGACCACCGTGCCGGTGACAGGGGCAGCAAGGTACTGCGCCTTGACCTCGTCGGGGACTCGGCTGTCGGAGGTCAAGAGGAATCGGGTTCCCATGGCGATCCCGTCGGCGCCGAGCGCCAGGGCGGCCACGAGGCCAGCTCCCGATGACCACCCACCAGCGGAGATCACCGAGATGTCCTGGCCGACAGCCGCAGCGACGTCAGGGGTGAGGATCGAGGTCGGGACCACACCGGTGTGGCCACCGCCCTCGGCGCCCTGCGCGATCACGCCGGAGACGCCGATCCCTGCCATCTTCTCGGCATGGCGCCGTGCGCCAACGGTCGGCATGACGAAGAGCCCTGCTTCCTCGCACGCCGTCACCAGGTCAGCTCTCGGCGCCTGTGCGAACGAGGCAACTCGAACGCCGGCGTCGACCATCGCGGCGATGCGCTGCTCCACATCGGCGACATCGGTCCGCATGTTGACGCCGAAGGGAGCGTCAGTCTCGCGCCGGACGTCGTCGATCTGGGCCTTGAGCTCGTCGAGGGTCATCGTCGCCGACGCGAGGATCCCGAGGCCGCCCGCCTTGGCGGTCGCAGTCACGAGTCGAGAGCCTGCGACCCAGCCCATCCCGGTCTGGACGATGGGGTAGCGGACGCCGACCTCTCTTGTGAAGCGGGTCTGGAGCGCAGCATGGGGCTCGGGGAGCTCGACGTCGCTCATCCAGCAACCTCCTTGTGGCGTGCCCCGCGCGGGTCGAGCTCGTCCATGAGCGCGAGCTCGGCATCACTCGGGGTCCTCGTCGTGGGAACCGTCCCGTCGATGCCGGCCAGCTCGAAGCCGGTGGCGGCGACGACGTCGGCAACCTCGACACCGGGATGGACGGAGACGAGTCGCATCGAGCCGTCCGGGCCACCGAAGTCGAACACGCCCAGGTTCGACACCACCCGGCGAAGATCGTGGAATCGACTCGCCCCTGGTCCGGCGGCTGCGGCTCGGTCGTTGCCGACGCCGCAGACCACATCGACCGAGGCGACGAACGAGCGCGGGTTGTGATCGGGCACCCAGTAGGACGTGGCGTGGTTGACCGAGTTGCCAGGGGCGCCGCGGACGCCGACGAGCTGTGCCTTGGGCTTGGCGTGGTCACCGATGGCGGCGATGTTCTGGTTGCCGAACTGATCGACCTGGCTGGCCATCATCATGATGTGGCGTCGGCCGGACCAGACGATGGCGAAGATGGTCTTGTAGGGCACGGAGGACTCGCGCACGAGCTCGTTGGGCCTGGTGGCAAGCGTCGGGATGCCGTGGACCAGGGCTGCCTCGCCGTCGGTCAAGACGAGGTCCGGAGCGAAGGTCGACTTGGCCAGGCGGGCGCCCAGGGCAGGGACCGACCCGAAGGGGCTGGCCATGACCTCGCCGTCGCCACGCCATGCCTCAGCGCAGGCGATGGTGCAGATGTCTGCTCGTGTGACGTCGCTCACTGCTCAGACCTCCAGGTCTCGACGGCGGACTGGTAGGCGGCCTCGTCGCCGGAGAGGAACCGCTCCTTGAAGGCCAGCCAGGTCTCGGGATCCTTGGCTGCGGTTGCGTAGAGCTTCTGGAAGGCCTCGTCACGCGGGGCATCAGGTGGGTTGGCGGTGAAGTGAGCACCGCCGGGGGTCTCCGCGACCTTGTCGGTCAGCAGGCGGTGGATGGTGGCTCGCTCGAGCGGCCCGTGCTCAGCCAGCGTCCCGGCGGCGACCACCTTTTCGGCGGTGACGAAACGACGGGTGGCTGCACCGAGGAAGAGGTCATCGAAGTGGGCATCGGGCCCGAGGACCATGGCCGAGCCGGCGGTGTCGGCGACGTTGACGTGGACGGCGGCGATGTCGAGCCGAAGGGCCGGCATCGCGAAGAGCTCGGCACCGGCGTCGGCGGGGTCGCTGAACGGTCCGTCGACGTAGGGATTCGCCACGGTCTTGAACGCAGGGGTCTCCGACTGGACCGCAGAGCCGAGGCCGGCGCGGGCGGGCAGGAAGGGAACTCGCCAGGCGGCAGCTTGGAGCCCGAGGTAGAAGAGACCCTCATCGACCTCGGTGAGCTCGACGGTTCCTGCCTGTCGGGCAGCACGCCAGAGCGGGTCGAGCGCGATCGAGTCGAGCGTCACGAAGCCGCAGATGACCTTCGTCACCTTGCCGGCCTCAACGAGCAGGCCGACATCGGGGCCGCCGTAGGACACGAGGGTGAGGTCGGTCACGTCACGGTGGAGCAGCTCGCGGACGAGGGCCATCGGCTTGCGCCGGGATCCCCAGCCGCCGATGCCCAGGGTCATCCCCGACTCGATTTCGTCGGCCAGAGCCGACACAGTGGTCTGCTTGTCTGCCATCACTCCTACTTCGTGGTGTCGGCGGTGCGCTTCTCGACGAAGGCGTCGCGCTGCTCATCGGCCACTCCACGGACGTGGAGCTCGTAGGTGAAGCCCTGTTCGTAGCGGTAGCTGCGCTTCACGTCGATCGGGTCGATGCCATTGGCCGCCTCTTTTGCCCGACGAAGGATGGTCGGGCTCTTGGACGCCACCTTCTCGGCAAGCTCGTAGGTCTTCTCGAGCAGCTCGTCCCGAGGGACCACGGCATAGAGGGACCCGTACAGGGACAGCTCCTGGGCGGTGATCGGCTCGGCGGTGAAGAGCATGCGGCGCATCAGGTGCTGGGGGACGAGTCGAGCGAGGTGCGTGGCAGCCCCGAGGGCGCCACGGTCCACCTCGGGCAAGCCGAAGGTGGCGTCATCGCTCGCCACGATCATGTCGGAGTTGCCGGCGAGCCCAATGCCGCCGCCGAGGCAGAAGCCAGCGACGGCTGAGATGACCGGTACCTCGCAGTCATAGACGGCGGCGAAGGCGGCGAAGCAGCCTCGGTTCACCCCGATCAGGGCTTCGTCACCCTTGGCCTGGATCTCCTTGATGTCCACCCCGGCGTTGAAGCCTCGTCCCTCGGCTCGCAGGATCACGACCCGGCACTCTGGGTTGCGTCCTGCGGCGAGTAGCTGGTCGGCCAGGTCGAACCAGCCGGCGACATCGAGGGCGTTGACCGGCGGGTGGTCGATGATGACCTCTGTGATGCCGGGTCGGTTGTTCTCGGTTCTGATCGGCACCTCGGCGCACCCCTTCTCGTCGGTCGATCTTGTGCCCCGCATGATCGCGATCGATCTGACGGGGCGTCAGGTCACGCTACGCCACCCAGCCGACCAGCGGCCACCTGCCGCTCGTGGGGGTTAGTCTCAGCGCCAGACGAGGTCGCTGGCGACCTCGGAGAGGAGCGCCGAGGTGACAGCCACGTTCGATCTTTTAGGTCAGGTCGCCATCGTCACCGGTGGCTCGAGAGGGGTGGGGCGAGGCATCACCGAGCAGCTCCTCGCCAGCGGCTGCCAGGTCGTCACCTGTGGTCGGAACGCTCCCGACGATGCCATCACACGGGTCGGGCCAGACGGTGTCGAGCGATCTGCCCACTTCGTGGTCGCTGACGTGCGTGACGCCGAGCAAGCGGCTGGTGTGATCGCCGAGGCCGTCGACACCTTCGAGCGGCTCGATGTGCTGGTGAACAACGCCGGTGGCTCACCGATGGCCGATGCTGCCACCTCGTCAGCCCGCTACATCACCTCGGTGGTGGCGCTCAACCTGCTGGCTCCCTTCTTCTGCGCCCAGGCGGCGAATGCGGTCATGCAGGAGCAGGACGAGGGCGGTCAGATCATCAACATCGGCTCGGTCGCGGCGCTGCGCCCGTCACCAGGGACGGCGCCCTACGCGGCGGCGAAGGCGGGCCTGATCAACCTCACCGAGACCTTGGCGGTCGAGTGGGCACCGAAGGTCAGGGTCAACTGCATCTCTGCAGGGCTGCTCGACTCCGGCGCCGGCCCAGAGCACTATGGCGGCGAGGAGGGCTTCCGACGGGTCGCCGCCACGGTGCCCTTGGGGAGGATGGGCACGCCCGACGACGTGGCGGGTCTCGTCTTGGCCATCGTGGGCACCCCGACGCCCTACCTCTCGGGCGCCAACATCGTCCTGCACGGCGGCGGTGAGTGGCCAGCCTTCCTTCGGGCTGCGCAGGGCGGCTCGTGAGCCGACTTCATCTCGTCACAAGTGTCGGCTGACGAAATGGGACGTGTTTCAGTTCTGGTGCTAGAAACACTGCCGTGATCCTTGCTATCCCAACAGAGACCCGCGCCGGTGAGCAGCGTGTGGCACTCGTGCCTGAGATCGTCAAGAAGCTCGTCGACCAGGGCTGGGACGTTGTCGTCCAGTCTGGTGCCGGCGCTGCTGCGACCTTCTCCGACGAGGCCTACACAGAGGCCGGCGCCCGCATCGCACCCGACGCCGCATCGACGGTGTCGGGAGCCGGCGTGATCGTCAAGGTCAACGCCCCGAGCGCCGAGGAGGCGGCTGGCTACCCCGAGGGTGTGCTCGTCATGAGCTTCTTCCAATCGGGACAGTCGACCGATGCCCTCGCCGTCCTTGCGGGACGAAAGGCGACGGTGGTGAGCTTCGACCTGCTGCCCCGCATCAGCCGCGCCCAGTCGATGGACGCGCTCAGCTCGCAGGCAACCGTGTCTGGCTATCGCGCTGGGCTGGCCGCCGCTGAGCACCTGGCTCGCTTCTTCCCGATGTTCATGACGGCCGCCGGCACCGTCCCACCCGCCAAGGTGCTCGTCATGGGCGTCGGTGTGGCTGGCCTCCAGGCGATCGCCACCGCTCGTCGTCTCGGCGCCAACGTGCGTGCCTACGACGTTCGTGCCGCCGCCAAGGAAGAGGCTGAGAGCCTCGGTGCGTCCTTCGTCGACCTGGGCGTCAAGGCCGAGGGCGAGGGCGGCTACGCCCGAGAGCTCACACCAGACGAGATCGCTGCGCAGCAAGCAGCATTGGCCAACGAGGTCGCAGGGTCTGATGTCGTGATCACCACTGCCGCCGTCCCAGGTCGCAAGGCGCCGATCCTCGTGACGGCCGCCATGGTGGACATGATGGGTCCGGGCTCGGTGATCATCGACATGGCCGCTGACGGTGGCGGCAACTGCGAAGTCACCGAGGCAGGGACGACCGTCGTGCGGAACAACGCGTCGGTCGTCGGCCTCTCCAACCCGCCGTCGGGGATGCCGACCCACGCGAGTTTCCTCTACGCACGCAACGTGGCGAATCTGCTGGAGCTCTTCTCGAACGAGGGCAGCCTCGACCCCGACTGGGAGGACGAGATCGTCATCGGGACCACCATCTTGAAGGACGGCGCCGCCGCCAACGCCGCCGCAGCCGAGCTCCTCGGCGTGGCGCACGCACCGATCATCCCGCCGGCCCCGCCTGCGGATGAACCCGCCGAGACCGAGGAGGCCTGACCACATGGGCGACGCAATCCTGCACAACGCCAACCTGGGCTACCTGACCGTCTTCGTGCTGTCGATCTTCGTCGGCATTGAGGTCATCTCGAAGGTCCCCTCGATCCTCCACACTCCGCTGATGTCGGGATCGAACGCCATCCACGGTGTGATCCTGATCGGTTCGATGTGGGTCCTCGGCACCTCGCACTCGACGCTCACGGAGATCCTCGGCTTCCTCGCCGTCATCCTCGCCACGCTCAACGTGGTCGGCGGATTCACGGTGACCGACCGGATGCTCGAGATGTTCAAGGCCAAGCCTGAGCCGAAGAAGAAGGAAGAGGAGGTGGCCAAGTGAGTCGCGGCACCATCCTCGACCTCTGCTACCTCGTCGCAGCGGTCACCTTCATCCTGGCCCTCAAGGGCCTCTCGAACCCGAAGCGGGCGCGCACCGGCAACTTCATCGCCATGGCAGGCATGGCCCTCGCCATCGGCGCCACCTTCTTCCAGCCTGGTCTGAGCCACATCGGCTTGATCGTGATCGGCATGGTCATCGGTGCGGTCGTCGGCATCCCGGCGTCACGGATGGTGAAGATGACGGCCATGCCGCAGCTCGTCGCCATCTTCAACGGTGTCGGCGGTGGCGCTGCGGCCCTCGTCGCGATGACCGAGTTCCTCGGCTTCGGCGGCCAGAAGCCCGCGACCTACGTCACCTTGGAGGTGCTCGTCGGCGTCCTCATCGGCACCGTGTCGTTCGCCGGATCGGCGATCGCCTTCATCAAGCTCCAGGAACTCATCACCGGTCGGCCCATCACCTATCCAGGCCAGCAGATCGTCAACGCCCTGCTGGGTATTGGTGCCATCGGCCTCGTCATCGCGGTGCTCATCACCGCCTCGACGCCACTGCTGTGGGCCTTGCTCGCTGTCAGCGCCCTGCTCGGGGTCCTGCTTGTCCTGCCGATCGGTGGCGCTGACGTGCCCGTGCTGATCTCGCTGCTCAACTCGCTGACCGGTTTGGCAGTGGCGGCATCGGGCTTCACACTCGGCAACAACCTGCTCATCGTGGCCGGCACCCTGGTCGGTGCCTCCGGTCTGCTCCTGACCCAGATGATGTGCAAGGCCATGGGCCGGAGCCTGCCCAACATCCTCTTCAGCGCCTTCGGCTCGGCGACCATCACCTCAAGCGGGGGCAGCCAGGAGGACCGACCGGTCCGTTCGGCCACCCCAGAGGACATCGGCGTGATGCTCGCCTACGCCCACAAGGTGGCGATCATCCCCGGCTACGGCCTTGCTGTGGCGCAGGCGCAGCACATCGCTCGTGAACTCGCCGACGAGCTCGAGAGCAAGGGCATCGAGGTCTTCTACGCCATCCACCCAGTCGCGGGCCGCATGCCGGGTCACATGAACGTGCTGCTCGCCGAGGCCAACGTGCCCTACGACAAGCTGCTCGAGATGGACGAGGCCAACCCGCAGCTCGGCCAGTGCGACGTCGCTCTGGTGGTCGGTGCCAATGACACCGTCAACCCTGCCGCCCGCGAGGCTGGCAGCCCGATCTCGGGCATGCCGATCATCAACGCCGACGACGCCGCCCAGGTGGTGTTCTTGAAGCGCTCGATGCGTCCAGGCTTCGCCGGCATCGAGAACGAGTTGCTCTTCAACGAGAAGACCACGCTCGTCTTCGGCGACGCCAAGGAGACGCTGACCAAGATGGTCGCGTCACTCGCCGCCAGCTGACCGATCCGTGCCCGAGGCCACAACGGCGTCGGGCCAGAGCACACAAGGGAGCCACCATGGCCACTGGAGCTGTTGAGAGAGACTTCGCCGCCTCGGCGGATGAGACCTGGGGAGTCCTCGGCGACTTCTACAACGTCGATGCCATCTTCCAGGGTCTCGACTCGTTCGAGCGCGACGGCGACGACCGACTCATCGGGATGTTCGGACTCACCATCCGGGAGCGACTCATCGAGAAGGATGACGACGCCCGTCGCCTCGTCTACTCGATCGTCGAGGGCGTCCCAGTCGACTCGCACACCGGCACCATCACGGTCGTCGAGGCCGGCACCGGCTCGAAGGTGACGTGGGCGTACGACGTGACGCCCGACGAGATGGCTGACCTCATGGGCGGCACCTATGCCGGAGCGCTCGACCAGCTCAAGGTCCACTTCAACGAGGCCTGACGACCTGGTCGGACTCGGTTCCCCGGCGCCTATCGTGGCCGAGTGACCCCTGACCACACGCCAGCGCCCTTGGACGAGGTGGTGCTGCGCTACCACGCACGCCGACTACCGTCACCGACCAAGTTGGAGCTGGCCAAGCGGGGCGCTGTCGTCGCGAAGGCGTTCGCTCATCGCTTCGGACCTGTGGCGTGGGCCCAGCTGCGAGGCGTTCGAGACGGGTTCATCGCTCCTGAGCTGTTGGCGAAGCCCTTGCGGCTCGCGTTCGAGGACGTTGGCGGCACCTTCATCAAGTTCGGCCAGATCCTCGCCTCCTCGCCGGGCATCTTCGGCGAGGAGGTGTCCGACGAGTTCCGCTCGTGTCTCGACACCGGACCCGTCGTCCCCTTCGACGAGGTCCGCCGCCGAGTCGAGGAGGATCTCGGCATGCGTCTCGAGGAGGCCTTCGCCTCCTTCGATCCGGCTCCGATCGGGCGAGCCTCCATCGCCGTTGTGCACCGGGCCACGCTGTTCGACGGTAGGCAGGTGGCAGTCAAGGTCCTGCGCCCGAACATCGAGCACCTCGTCGCCACCGACCTCGATCTGATGGAGCCGCTCTTCGAGCTCCTTGCCCGGCAGACCGGCGCACAGCTCGCGGGGGCGATCTTTCAGCAACTCGACGGCTTCCGCCTGCAGATCGGCGAGGAGATGGATCTTCGTAACGAGGCTCGAGCGCTCGCCCACTTTGGCGACCTGACGGCCGCCTCGAGCTTGGACCTGATCGCGGTGCCTGAGGCCTACCCGGAGCTGTCAGGTCCGAACGTCTTGACGATGGAGTACCTCGATGGCGTCGCTATCGACGACTTCGCCGAGTGCGAGCGGCTCGGCATCGATCCAGCACCTCTCATCGAGCAGCTGATCAAGGGCTTCTTCTTGATGACCGTCCGCTACAAGATGTTCCATGGCGACGTGCACGCAGGGAACCTGCTGCTGCTCAAAGATGGCCGGATCGGCGTGATCGACTGGGGGATCGTCGGTCGCCTCGACGCCGAGACGCACTGGT